>NZ_JBHWIE010000007.1:0-105256 GCF_042732085.1 Actinosynnema sp. NPDC059797 | reverse complement strand
TTGCACCCCCGGGTGTAAATGCGAAAGATCCCCGTTCTGCGTAAGCAGAACGGGGATCTCCCGGATCTGTAGCCCCGAAGGGATTCGAACCCTCGCTACCGCCTTGAGAGGGCGGCGTCCTAGGCCGCTAGACGACGGGGCCCTAGTGACTTGCCTTGTTCAGTTTAGCAGGTCTTCGGATTCTTGCAAAATCCGCTTTCCTGTCCTGCGCCGGTAGCCTAGCACGTCTTTCTTCCTACCGTTGCAGCTGGGGTACCAGGACTCGAACCTAGACTAACTGAACCAGAATCAGTCGTGCTGCCAATTACACCATACCCCATTGGTTTCCCGGCTAGCTTACCCGTCCTCCCGGGATCTTGTCCTCGGGGTTTCGGGGGCTCTCCGTTCCGCCGGGGAGAATACTAGACCACGCCCCCGGCGGAACGGAAATCGGGGGTCACGCGGAGGTGGCCGCCAGCTCGCAGACCAGGAGTTCGGGCAGCTCAGACAGGCTGCTGATGGCCGCGACGCCCGCCGGCAGCGCGCCTTCCCGCGGGCCCTGGCGGTTCAGCCACACGCCCTTCATGCCCGCGTCCCGGGCGCCGATCGCGTCGGCGTGCAGGCGGTCCCCGACGTGGACCGCGTCCTCGACGTCCACGCCCAGGTCGGCGCACGCGGTGTCGAAGATCACCCGGTCCGGTTTCGCGGCGCCGACCTCGCCCGCGATGAGGACCGTGTCGAAGTACTGCGCCAGGCCGAGCATGGAGATCTTCGCCCGCTGGTGGCGGCCTGAGGCGTTGCTCACAGCGGCCAGGGGCAGGCCGGCGGCCCGCAGCCACTCCAGGCACGGCACCACGTCGGGGAACAGCCGCCACCCCGAGGCCAGGACCTCCTGGCGCCGCAGTTCCCTGCGGGTCGCCTCCTCCTGGTCCAGGTCCTCCCCCAGCGCCGCGAAGAAGGCGCGCGTGCGGATGTTGCGCATGGTCTCGTACTCGAGCTCGCCGGCGAGGAGGCGGGCGCAGTGCTCGTCGGTGATGCGCTGCCACAGCGGCCAGGCGTCGGCGTTGCCGACCATCGCGGCCAGGGCGGCCCGGGACGAGGTGCTGTAGTCGACGAGGGTGTCGTCCACGTCGAGGCACACGGCCCGGATTTCGCCGGTTCTCCGAGGGGTAAAAGTCGGGGCTGCGGTTGTCACCCTGAGAGGCTAGGTGCGCCCACCCCTCGTCCGACTCAGCCAGAGAGGTGATATCTGGGGGTTCTTGCACGGTCAAGCACCGCAGAACCCCCCGATAGCACCACTCACATTGCCCCGAGCGCGCGACGCAATCGCCCGATCGAGCGACTCCGGCCCACGAGTTCCATGGATTCGTACAGAGGTGGCGAGACGGTACGGCCCGTCACGGCGACCCGCACCGGGGCGTACGCCTTGCGCGGCTTGAGGCCCATTCCGTCCACAAGCGACACCTTCAGGGCTTCCTCGATCGCGCCGGCCGTCCACTCCGGAAGCGACTCCAGGGCGTTGACGCTCGCCTCCAGCACCGGCCGCGCGTCCTCGCCCAGGGCCTTGGCCGCGGAGTCCTCCTCCGGGGCGAAGTCCTCTTCAGGCACGAACAGGAACCGGACCATCCCGGACGCTTCGGACAGCACGACCAGGCGCTCCTGCACCAGCGGCGCGACGCCCGACAGCAGCGCCAGCTGCTCCTCGGTCGGCTCGGGCGGCAGCACGCCGTCCTTGACCAGGTGGGGCAGCACGCGCCGGACGAACTCGTCCACCGGCAGCGCGCGCAGGTGCGTGGCGTTGATCGCCTCGGCCTTCTTCAGGTCGAAGCGGGCCGGGTTGGCGCTGACCCTGCTCAGCTCGAACGCCTCGAACATCTCGGCCATCGAGAAGATGTCGCGGTCGTCGGCGATGGACCAGCCCAGCAGCGCCAGGTAGTTCAGCAGGCCCTCGGGCAGGAAGCCGCGGTCGCGGTAGAGGAACAGGTTCGACTGCGGGTCGCGCTTGGAGAGCTTCTTGTTGCCCTCGCCCGTCACGTACGGCAGGTGGCCGAACTCCGGCGTGAAGCCGGCCACGCCGATGCGGGTCAGCGCCTGGTACAGGGCGATCTGGCGGGGCGTCGACGGGAGCAGGTCCTCGCCGCGCAGCACGTGCGTGATGCCCATGAGCGCGTCGTCGACCGGGTTCACGAACGGGTACAGCGGGTCGCCGTTGGCGCGCACCAGCACCGGGTCGGGCGTGCTGCCCGCCTTGAACGTGACCTCGCCGCGCACCAGGTCCACCCAGGAGATGTCCTCGTCGGGCATCCGCAGCCGCAGCACGGGGGCGCGGCCCTCGGCGCGGAAGGCGGCCTTCTGCTCGTCGGTGAGGTCGCGGTCGTAGCCGTCGTAGCCGAGCTTCGGGTCCTGCCCGGCGGCCTTGCGGCGGGCCTCGACCTCCTCCGGGGTGGAGAAGGACTCGTACAGCTCGCCCGCCTCGAACAGGCGCTTGGCCACGTCGTCGTAGAGGTCGCGCCGCAGGCTCTGCCGGTACGGCGCGTGCGGGCCGCCGACCTCGGGCCCCTCGTCCCAGTCGAGGCCGAGCCAGCGCATGGCCTCCAGCAGCGAGAGGTACGACTCCTCGGAGTCCCGGGCCGCGTCGGTGTCCTCGATGCGGAACACCACCTTGCCGCCCGCGTGGCGGGCGAACGCCCAGTTGAACAGGGCGGTGCGGATGAGCCCCACGTGGGGCGTGCCGGTCGGCGACGGGGAGAACCTGACGCGGACCCCGGTGCCGGCCGCTTCTGGAGTGGCTGCTGATGCGCTCATGACCCGATCAGCCTATCCGCCTTGACCAACGGGTTCCCCGGGAGCATCCTGAACTTATTCAACTCATGTTGAAAAGGGGAGGGATGACCGTGGAACGGACGAGCGTCGCCGTCGTCGGCGGCGGACCGGCGGGCATGGTGTGCGCGTTGCTGCTGGCCAGGGCCGGTGTCGAGGTGACGGTGCTGGAGAAGCACGGCGATTTCCTGCGGGACTTCCGCGGCGACACGGTGCACGCGTCCACGCTGACGCTGCTGGACGAGCTGGGCCTGGGGCCGTCGTTCGCCGAGGTGCCGCACCAGCTCGTCGACCGGGTGCAGGTGATGCTGGACAGCGGGCTGCAGACGATGGGCGACCTGTCGCGGCTCCCCGGTCCGCACAAGCACATCGCGTTCGTGCCCCAGTGGGACTTCCTGGACCTGCTGGCCGACGCGGGCAGGCGCGAGCCCTCGTTCACCCTGCGGATGGACACCGAGGTCGTCGGCCTGCTCCGGGAGGGCGGCAGGGTCACCGGCGTCCGCTACCGCACGGCGGGCGGCGACACCGGCGAGCTGGCGGCCGACCTCGTGGTCGCGGCCGACGGCCGGCACTCGCTGGTGCGCGCCCAGGCCGGGCTGCCGGTGCGCGCGTTCGGCGCGCCGATGGACGTGTGGTGGTTCCGCCTGCCGCGCAACCCGGACGAGCTGAACGGGGCGACCGGCCGGTTCAGCCGGGGCAACGCGCTGGTGCTGATCAACCGGGGCGACTACTTCCAGACCGCCTACCTGATCCGCAAGGGCACCGACCGGGAGCTGCGGCGGGAGGGCGTCGAGGCGTTCCGGGAGCGCGTCGTGGGGCTGGTGCCGTGGCTGGCGGACCGCGTCGACGCGATCGGGTCGCTGGACGAGGTGAAGCTGCTGGACGTCAAGCTCGACCGGCTGCGGCGCTGGCACGCCGACGGGCTGCTGTGCATCGGCGACGCGGCGCACGCCATGTCGCCCATCGGCGGGGTCGGCATCAACCTGGCCGTGCAGGACGCGGTGGCCGCCGCGCGCATCGTCGCGGCACCGCTGCGGCGCGGCGAGCTGACCCCGCGGGTGCTGGCGAGGGTGCGGCGCCGCCGGTGGCTGCCGACCGCGGTGACGCAGGCGGTCCAGCGGCGCATCCAGGACTCGTTCCTCGAGCCGACCCTGGTGGGCGCCCCGGGCGCGGACCCCGGGAAGCCGCCGCGGCCGGTCCGGCTGATGCGGCGCTTCCCGGTGCTCCAGGCGGTGCCCGCCTACCTGGTGGGGGTCGGGCTGCTGCCCGAGCACGCGCCGGCGTTCGCCCGCCGCGCGCCCGAGCGGATCGAGCGGAGCTGAGGGAGGTCCCCGGTCAGCGGTTGCCGACCGCGTTGGTGAGCGTGCCCAGGCCCTCCACGGTCACCGACACGGTCTGCCCGGCGGCCAGCGGGCCGACGCCGGCGGGCGTGCCGGTCAGGATCACGTCCAGCGGGCGCAGGGTCATCACCGAGGAGATGTGCTCGATCAGCTCGGGGATGCCGTGGATCAGCAGCGAGGTCCGCGAGTCCTGCTTCACCACCCCGTCCACCTCGGTGCGGATGGCCACGTCGGAGGGGTCGAACTCGGTCTCCACCCACGGGCCCAGCGGGCAGAACGTGTCGAAGCCCTTGGCCCGCGTCCACTGCCCGTCGGTCTTCTGGAGGTCCCGCGCGGTCACGTCGTTGGCGATCGTGTAGCCCAGGATCGACTGCCTCGCGCGGGACGCGGGGATGTCCCGGCCGCCGACGCCGACGACGACGGCCAGCTCGCCCTCGAAGTCGACCCGCTCGGACACCGCGGGCAGCTTGATCTCGGCGTTCGGGCCGATCACCGCCGTGTTCGGCTTGAGGAACATCAGCGGTTCGCCGGGGACCTCGTTGCCCAGCTCGGCGGCGTGCTCGGCGTAGTTGCGGCCGATCGCCACGATCTTGGGCGGCAGGAACGGTGCGAGCAGGCGGACGTCGGCCAGCGGCCAGCGCCTGCCGGTGAACGTCGGGTTCGCGAAGGGGTCGTCGGCGATCTCGACCGCGGTCAGGTCGTCGCCGTCGCCTTCGATGGCGGCGAAGGCGAGGCCGTCTGGCTGGGCGATACGGGCAATGCGCACGGAGTTCACCCTAACCGGCGGCTTGAAAGCGCACGTGGCGTGCCTAGCGTCGAAGGATGCGAACCCTGTTCTTCGCGCTCCTCCTGTTGCTGGGCGCGGCCGCCCCCGCCGCCGCCGCCCCGGTGCCCCTGGAAGCGGGCACCCTCCTGAGCACGCCCTCCGCGCCGTACCGGTGCGTCAACGGCTACAACGTCCGCGGGCACCTGCTGGTCGCGCCGAACTGCGGCGCCGTCGGCACGGTCGTGCGCGGCCCCGGCGGCGCCGACGTCGGCCCGATCGTGGCCGTCCGCCAGACCTACGCGGTGGTGCGGATCACCAACACCGCCGCGTGGGTCCAGCGGCCGACCATCGTCGGCCACCCCGGGGTCATCACCGGCTCCACCGAATCACCCGTTGGTGCGGCGGTGTGCACGGTCGGCCGCACCATCGGCCTGAGGTGCGGCACCCTGCAGGCCAAGAACGTGACCGTCAACTACCCCGAAGGAGTGGTGACGGGGTTGAGCCGGACGAACCTGTGCACCGAGCCCGGCGAGGTGTGGAGCCCGGTGTTCAGCGGCTCCCAGGCCCAGGGGCATCTCCTCGGCGGCAGCGGGAACTGCTCGTCCGGCGGCACGTCGTTCTTCCAGCCGATCAACCGGGTCCTGGCGGCGGAGCGCCTCACGCTCGTGACGGGCTGACCCGCGACGCCTTGTGCACGAGCGCGTCGCACAGGGCGAGCCAGGACGCCTCGACGATGTTGCCGTGCACGCCCACGGTGGTCCACTCGCGCTCGCCGTCGGTGGACTCCACGAGCACGCGGGTGACGGCGTCGGTGCCGTGCTGATCCGTGAGGATGCGGACCTTGTAGTCGTTCAGCTCCACCGCGTCCAGCCAGGACAGGTGGGGCAGCAGCGCCTTGCGCAGGGCCGCGTCCAGCGCGTGCACCGGCCCGTTGCCCTCGGCGGTGGCGATGACCCGCTCGCCCGCCACGTGCACCTTGACCGTGGCCTCGGACACGATGACGCCGTCCTGGCGGTGGTCGAGCACCACCCGGTAGGACTCCAGCTCGAACGGGGCCTCGTCCAGTTCGGACAGCTCCGCCTTGAGCAGCAGCTCCAGGGAGGCGTCGGCGGCCTCGAACGACCAGCCGCCCGCCTCCAGGTCCTTGACCTTGCGCACCGCGCTGGTCAGGGCGTCGGGCCGACGGGTCAGGTCGATCCCCAGCTCACGTCCCTTGAGCTCGAGACTGGCCCGACCCGCCATCTCGGTGACCAGCACCCGCATGTCGTTGCCGACGGTCCCCGGGTCGATGTGGTTGTACAGCTCCGGGTCGACCTTGATCGCGCTCGCGTGCAGGCCCGCCTTGTGGGCGAAGGCCGACGACCCGACGTATGCCTGGTGGGTGTCGGGTGCGATGTTGGCGATCTCGGCGAGGGCATGGGAGACGCGGGTGAGCTCGGCCAGCGACTCGTGCGGTAGCACCTGGAGGCCGAGCTTGGTCACGAGGTTGCCCACGACGGCGAACAGGTCCGCGTTGCCCGCTCGCTCGCCGTAGCCGTTGGCGGTGCACTGGACGTGGGTCGCCCCCGCCTGCACCGCGGCCACGGTGTTGGCCACCGCGCAGGACGTGTCGTCCTGGCAGTGGATGCCGACGCGGAAGCCCGTGCGGGCGATGACGTCGGCGACGGTCTCGGCCAGGCCCAGGGGCAGCTGCCCGCCGTTGGTGTCGCACAGCACGACCACGTCCGCGCCACCCTCCACAGCGGACTCCAGCACCCGCAGGGAGGTGTCCGGGTCGAAGGCGTGGCCGTCGAAGAAGTGCTCGGCGTCGAGGAAGACCCGGCGCCCCTCGTCGACCAGGAAGCGGACGGTGTCGCGGACCATGGCGCAGTTCTCCGCCACGTCGGTGCGCAGGGCCCGCTCGATGTGCCTGCGGTCGGACTTGGCGACCAGCGTCACCACCGGCGCCTGGCTGTCCAGCAGGGCCCTGACCTGCGGGTCCTCC
Organism: Actinosynnema sp. NPDC059797; assembly: GCF_042732085.1. NCBI lineage: Bacteria > Bacillati > Actinomycetota > Actinomycetes > Pseudonocardiales > Pseudonocardiaceae > Actinosynnema > Actinosynnema sp. NPDC059797. The sequence continues at coordinate 98,367 of NZ_JBHWIE010000007.1, read as the reverse complement.
GCCACCCGGACCCCGGCCTTGCGGGTGGAGCCGAAGGCGACGAGCTGCGCGTGCTTGAGCATGAGGTCGCCCGCCGCGGCGCGGGCGAAGAACTCGGTGTCCTTGGGCAGCGCGCCCGGCCACCCACCCTCGATGAAGCCCACGCCCAGCGAGTCGAGCAGCCGGGCCACGGCCAGCTTGTCGGTGACCGAGTACGAGATGCCCTCGCGCTGGGCACCGTCCCGCAGGGTCGTGTCATAGACGTGGAAACTGTCGCCGAGGGGGGTCACGTGGGGGCTCCTAGGGATCTGGGAAAACAAAAAGACCCCCCGCGGGATGCGAGAGGTCTGCGCGTCGGCTGCTCGGAGGGAGCACTTACCCGACGCGCTGGGAAATAATGATCACGGTGTGGAGAGCCACGTCGGCGATAGTGCCACAACCCGCCCGCGCTGACCAAGCCACGGACGGGTTGTCCCACATGGTGGGTGTCAGCCACCGGCCAGGAACCTGGCGAACGCCTCGATGGCGGCCGGGTTGCGCGGCGATTCCACCAGCGCCGCGTAAGGCAGGACGAAGAACCGCTTGTCCCTGATGGCGGGCACGTCCTTGAGCGGTTCGTACGATTCCAGGAACGCCCGCTTCTGCTCGGGCGTGCTCGCGTCGCCGTCGGCGTAGTCGTTGATCAGGATCACCTCGGGCGCGCGGGCGACCACGGCCTCCCAGCCGACCGTCGTCCAGCTGTCGTCGAGGTCGCCGAATACGTTCTCGCCGCCGGCCTTGCCGATGACGTCCTGCGGCGCGGCGTTGCGGCCGGCGGTGATCGGCGTGTCGCGGCCGCTGTCGTAGAGGAACACCCTCGGGCGCTCCCCCCGGACGAGCCGCCCGGCGGCGGCGACCTGCTCCCGGTAGCCCGCGACGAGCCGCTCGGCCCGGTCCTCGACGCCGAAGATCCGGCCGAGGTTGAGCAGGTCGGTGTAGAGGGCCTCCAGCGGGGGCATGATGCCGCGCTGCTTCCCGGTGCCGTTCCGGCACGCCTCGGTGAGCTGGTAGGTGGCGATGCCCAGCTCGGCGAGCGCGTCCGGGGTGAACCCGGTGCTCTCGGAGAAGCCGTAGTTCCAGCCCGCGAAGACCAGGTCCGCGCCCGCGCCCTGGACCAGCTCCTCGCCGATCTCCTCGCCCAGGTGCGGCACGCGCTCGAAGTCGGCCTTCCACGGCGAGGACGCCACGTCGCCGGCCTTGGCGGAGGCGGGGATGGTGTAGCCGACCACCCGGTCGGCCAGGCCGAGCGCGAACATCAGCTCGGTGATGCCGGTGTCGTTGGTGACCACGCGGGTGGGTCTCGCGTACGAGACCTCCCGGCCGCAGTTGGTGACGGTGACGGTCTCCTCCGACCGCGGCCCCTCGGCGACCCGAGCGCCGCACGCCGTCACGAGCAGGGCCGCGGCGAGCGCGGTGAGCTTCCTCAGCACGGGGTTGCCTCCTGGTGGTCGAACAGCAGCTGGGGCGCCCCGGTGGCGGGGTGCTCGACGACGTGGGCGCGGACGCGGAAGACCTCGGCCAGCAGCTCCGGGGTGAGCACCTCGGCGGGCGTGCCGCTGCGCACCACCCGGCCCCGGTCGAGCACGTGCAGGCGGTCGCAGTGGGCGGCGGCCAGGTTGAGGTCGTGCAGCACGGCCAGGACGGTGACGCCCAGGCTCCGGACCAGGGCGAGCACGGCGAGCTGGTGGCTGATGTCCAGGTGGTTGGTCGGCTCGTCGAGGACCAGCACCTTCGGCTCCTGGGCCAGGGCGCGGGCGATCAGCACGCGCTGCCGCTCGCCGCCCGACAGGGTGAGGAAGCCGCGGTGCGCCAGGTGGGCCGCGTCCACCCGGGACAGCGCCTCGCGCACGATGGCCCCGTCGCCGGGCCCCGTGCCGTGGGGCAGGCGGCCCAGGGCGACGACCTCGGTGACGGTGAAGTCGAACTCGACGTGGTTGTCCTGGGTGAGCGCGGCCAGCTCGCGGGCGGTGTCGCGGACCCGGGCGGCGGCGACGTCGCGGCCGTCGAGGCGGACCGCTCCCCCGTGCGGCTCGAGCGCCCGGTAGACGCAGCGCAGCAGGGTGGACTTGCCGCTGCCGTTGGGGCCGACGACGCCGTGCACCTCGCCCGTGCCGGCGGTCAGGTCGACGCCGCGCAGGATGCCGTCGACGGCCAGGTCCTCGATGCGCAGCTCCATCAGGCGCCCCCGAACACGTAGCCGCGCCGGCGCATCAGGAACACGAAGCACGGCACGCCCAGGGCCGCGGTGATGATGCCCAGCGGCAGCTCCTCGGGCGCGGCGAGCAGGCGGGCGGCGACGTCCACCCAGACCAGGAAGCAGGCGCCCGCGAGCGGCGCCACGGCGAGCACCCGGCGGTGGTCCGCGCCGACGACCAGGCGGACCAGGTGGGGCAGCATGAGGCCGACGAAGCCGACCGCGCCGCTGACCGCGACGAGCACGCCGGTCATGGCGGCGGTGACCAGGAACAGGGCGCGGCGGGTGCGCGCGACGTCGACGCCGAGGGTGGTGGCGGTCTCGTCGCCCATGGCCAGGGCGTTGAGGCGCCCGGCGCGGGCGGTGAGGTAGGCGGTGCCGGCGACGACCACGGCCGCCGCGACCGGCACCGACGCCCAGGTGACCCCGCCCAGGCTGCCCAGCAGCCAGAACACGGCGGCGCGGGCCGCCTCGCCGCGGGGCGACTGGAAGACCAGCAGCATCGCGATCGCGGAGAAGCCGTGGGCGAGGGCGGTGCCGGTGAGGACCAGGCGCAGCGGCGTCAGGCCGCCCTGGCGGGCCACCAGGTAGACCAGGGCGGTGGCGGCCAGGGCCGACAGGAACGCGGCCGCGGACAGGGCGTAGACGCCGAGCGAGGCGAACAGGCCGGTGGTGGCGACCGCCGTGGCGCCGACGCTCGCGCCCGAGGAGATGCCCAGCACGTACGGGTCGGCCAGGGCGTTGCGGACCACCGCCTGGACGGCCACGCCGACCGCGGCCAGCCCCGCGCCCACCACGGCGGCCAGCAGCACGCGCGGCAGCCGGATGTCCCACACGATCCGGTAGTGGCCCGCGTCCGCGGCCTCGACCACCCCGCCCGTGACGGCCGCGTGCAGGTAGCGCACCACGTCGTCGAACGGCACGGCGATCGGGCCGAGCGCCACGCCGCACACCACCGAGACCGCCAGCGCGACGGCCAGGGCCGCGCACGCGGCGGCGGTGGAGCGGGAGCTGGGCGGCCTCGCGGGCCTGGCGGTCGTCGCGGTCACCGGGCGCCTTCCGGGCGGGTGGCCTCGACCCGGTCACGCGCGGTCCGCGACGGGTCCGGCGCGCATCCGTCCCGCAGACCACGGCAGGAGTGGAGCTTCTTCCCACCGCCCGCGGGTGATCGGGCTCGCCGAAGGCGACTTCGGCTTACCGTTGCGGGTCAGCGCCGGACTCTCACCGGACTTCCCCCACGGGCGGCGAACGCGACCTTAACGCGGAGGGCCACCACGACCGGTGTCGTGGTGGCCCTCGTCACGTGCCCTTGCTTCGGCAGCCCCCCGGGTTCGTCAGGCCCCGGTGCGGACGTTCGACGACACCAGGGCGGCCAGGCGGTCGCCCACGGCGTAGGTGGCGCCCGGCGACGAGTGGTCGCGGGTGGCCAGGTCGAAGGCCACCGAGGCCTCGATCCGCCGCGCCGCCTCCGACTCGCCCAGGTGGTCGAGCATCAGCGCCACCGACAGCACGGCGGCCGTCGGGTCGGCGATGCCCTGGCCCGCGATGTCCGGCGCGCTGCCGTGCACCGGCTCGAACATGCTCGGGTTCCGCCTGGTCACGTCGAGGTTGCCCGACGCCGCCAGCCCGATGCCGCCGGTCACGGCCGCCGCCAGGTCGGTCAGGATGTCGCCGAACAGGTTGTCGGTGACGATCACGTCGTACCGGCCCGGGTCGGTCACCAGGTGGATGGTGGCCGCGTCCACGTGCTGGTACGCCACGGTCACGTCCGGGTGCTGGAGCGACACCTCCTCGACCACGCGCGACCACAGCGAGCCGGCGTGGGTGAGCACGTTGGTCTTGTGCACCAGGGTCAGGTGCTTGCGCGGCCGGTTGGCCGCCCTGGCGAACGCGTCGCGCACCACCCGCTCCACGCCGAACGAGGTGTTGATCGACACCTCGGTCGCGATCTCGTGCGGGGTGTCCTTGCGCAGGAGCCCGCCGTTGCCCGCGTACAGGCCCTCGGTGCCCTCCCGGACGACCACCATGTCGATCTCCGGCGGGTCCGCGATCGGGCTGCGGACACCCGGGTAGAGCCGGGCCGGGCGCAGGTTCACGTGGTGGTCGAGTTCGAACCGGAGCCGGAGCAGGAGGCCCCGTTCCAGGATGCCGCTGGGCACGGAGGGGTCGCCCACTGCGCCGAGCAGGATCGCGTCGTGCTGGCGGAGCTCACCGAGCACCGACTCCGGCAACAACTCACCTGTGGCGTGCCAGCGCGCCGCGCCGAGGTCGTAGCGGGTGATCTCAGCCGCTGGAACGACCTCACCGAGCACCTTCAGGGCCTCGGCGACGACCTCGGGCCCGATCCCGTCCCCTGGGATCACTGCGAGCCGCATCCACACACCTCCCAGGTATCAGTCCCATCTCGCGGGACTAGTTTTCAATGCGAAAGGCTACCGGGCGTGGAGCGTGAAAACGCACTCGGAACACCCCTACGGGGCGATGTCTCCCGGACTGCGGGACACCCGAACGGTTCAAGACCCCCGAACGGGCGTCACCCGATCCGTCTAAAAGGCTCTGGCCGGCCGGGGCAACCCCCGACCGGCCAGAGCGTGGTACGTCGATCAGTCCGCTGAGCGGTTGCCCGACTTGCCCTTCACCTTCACGACGTCGGCCTTGTCACCGGTCGCGTTGTGGTGGTGCAGGAGCAGGAGGCTGTCCGCGCCGTCGGCGGCGAGCGCCGCGGCGTCGCGGTTGACCACCAGCGCGGTGCCCGGGCGCGCCTGGTAGGACAGCGCGGCGTCGCCGCCGCCCTGCACCCACAGGCCCGGCTTGAGCGGGTCGAACGACAGCGGGCTCGGGATCGAGTCCACGAGGCCGTTGTTCGCGCCCGGCGCCAGGTAGAACCCGGCCACGCCGACCTGGTACGAGATCCGCGAGGTGTCCGCCGAGGCGTCGATGCCGAGCGCCGAGAGCAGCACCGGCAGGACCACCACGTTGGTGTCGAACACGTTGGTGTCGACGTCGCCGAACTGGCCGTTGACGCCCTGGATGTCGACCGTGGCGCCCGTGCTCAGGTCCACCGTGGTCGCGACCAGCAGGTCGGTGTCGGTCAGCTTGGTCGCGAAGACCTCGTAGTCGTGGACGCCGTCACCGTTGGTGTCGATGTCGACGAACGGCACCGTGTTGCTGCCCAGGTTGTACCAGTTGCCCCAGGTGGCGACGCCGAACGCGAGCAGCGCCTCCTCCGGGTTGCCCTGGAGCCTGGCCAGCGGCGCGGTGGACGCGACGCCGACGTAGCGCAGGTCGCCGCCCTTGGCCGTGTCGTTGAGCACGCAGTTGGTGGTGACGTTGCGGCGGCACTCCGGCAGCCTCGGCGAGGAGGCCTGGAGCTCCAGCGCGCTGACCAGCGACTGGTAGGCGCCCTGGTTGAGGCCCCGGCCGGTCAGGTTCAGCACCGCCTGGCCCTGGTTGTTCGCCTTCACGCTGCCGGGCGCGTTGATGTCGGCCACCGGCTTCGGCGCCGAGTACACCGGCACGCGCAGCGCGACCGAGGAGCCCGACTTCGGGGTGAGGACCACGCGGCCCGACGCGTCGGCCAGGAACTGGCGCGGCACGTCCAGGTGCAGCGGCTCGATCGTCGGGTCGACGGTCTTGCGCAGCGCCTTCGGGTCGTCGATCTTCAGCGTGACCTTGACCCGGGCGACGCCGCGCGGGGACACCCGCACGGTGTTCGCCGACAGCTCGTAGCGCACGCCGGGGATCTGGGTCAGGGCCTCGTAGCCGACGGTGTAGTCGACCCACTTGGTGGACTTGTTGACCACCTTGACGGTCTTGGTCAGCGACACCGGCTTGGCCACCTCGACCACGCCGAACGACGCGGAGACCGCGCCCGGGGCGTCCTCGACGAAGGCCAGGACCTGGTTCTCGACCGCGGCCTTGCCGTCGACGCGGCCGGAGCCGACGCGGTTCGGGGCGTAGGTCTCGCCACCGGCCTTCACGTCGGAGCCCGCGGAGTTCATCACCGCGGCCTTGACCTCGGCCGGCGTCCAGTCCGGGTGGACCTGGCGGACCAGCGCGGCGATGCCGGCCACGTGCGGGGCCGCCATCGAGGTGCCGGAGTTCACGAACGCCTTGCTGCCCGAGCCGACGAGCGCCGAGGCGATGGTGTCACCGGGGGCCGCCACGTCCGGCTTCACGACCGGGCCGCGCACGCCGCGCGAGGTGAACGAGCTGGGCGTGTCGGTGATCGACTGGTCGTAGGTCGGCAGCGAGGTCGCCAGGTCGCCGCCGAAGCGCACGACCAGCGTGCCCGCGTTCACGGCCGGGCGCAGCTGCGCGGTGGCCGAGCCGGTCAGCTGGAGCACCGGGATCACGGCGTTGCCCGCGATGCCGGCGTTGAAGTGCTCGAGCTGCGAGGTGAACAGCGCGCCGATCGCGCCCGCGTTGGAGGCGTTGTTGGCTCGGCCGGCCGAGCCGCACCGGCGGGTGGCGTCGTTGTCGTCCCACTCCAGCCACGCGACCTTGCCCGCCACGGCGGCCTTGTCGGCGGCCGAGAACGGCAGGCAGCCGTCGGCGTTGTTCGGGTCGCTCAGCTTCACGACCTGGCCGGTGGTGCTCACGCCCTCGAGGTTGAAGCTCTGGCTGTACTGGCCGGGCTTCGGGCCCGCCAGGTTCGCCGGGGCGGTCACCTCGACCGCGTCGCGCAGCACGTACGCGTCACGGGTGCTGGCCACGGTCAGCGCCTCGGGGGTGCTGCCCGGCGAGCCGCCGATGTCGTACAGGTCGCCGCCGTTGCCCGCCGAGAAGACGGTGAGCACGCCGGAGGCGTTGAGCTTGCGGACGAACAGGCTGTCGGGGTCGTCCGGGGCGCCGTAGTCGGAGCCCAGGGACAGGTTGACCACGTCGAGGTGGTCGGAGAAGTCGCCGTCGCCGTCGGGGTCGAGCGCCCAGTCCAGGGCCTGCGCGGTGACGTTGGTCGAACCGTCGCAGCCGAACACCTTCAGCGCGTACAGCAGGGCCTTGGGCGCGGTGCCGGGGCCGATGCGCATCGCGTCGAGCGCCTCGGGGGTGAGCTTGGTGTAGTCGCCCTCGAAGGTGCTGCCGTCGGCGTTGACGCCGAAGCCCGCCGCGGTGCCGGCGACGTGCGAGCCGTGGCCGTTGCAGTCGAGCGGGTTCGGGTCGGGCTTGGGGGTGTTGAGCGCGGGGTCGTCGCTGCCGCCGTCGTAGGCGTTGCCGACGAAGTCGTAGCCGCCGACGACCTTGGCGGTCGGGAAGTACGACGGGTCGACCTTCGTCTCGTCGATGGCCTCGAACGCCTCGATGGTGCCGGGGCCGTCGAAGTCGCTGTGGGTGTAGTCGATGCCCGTGTCGATGATGCCGATGCGGGTGTCGTCACCGAGCTTGCCGTACTGCTGCCACGCCTTGAGCGTGTTGGTCAGCTGCACGGCGCTGGAGTTCTGGCGGGTCTTCGGCACCACGGTGCGGATGGACTTCACGTCCGCGCGCTGCGCCAGCTCCCGGACCTTGGCCGCGTCGGCCTGGACGACCACGCCGGGCACGCCGTTGGCGGTCCGGTACAGCTCCTTGGTGGCGCGGTCCTTGCCCTTGAGGTCGCCGACCACGCGGTCCACGACCTTGCCGGTGTCGTTCTTCGTGGCCTTGGCGGCTTCCTTGGCCTGCTGCTTGCTCGCGCCCTGGTTGGTCTTCTCCGCGTAGGCGTCGACGGCCGGCTTGGCCTCCAGCTCGACGAACGCGGTGACGCGGCCCTGGGCGGCCGACAGCCGCTCGGAGACCTTCAACTGCAACTTGCCGGCGTCCAGCCCGCGCGCGGCGGCGACGGACGGCGCCAGCGGATCTTCCGCGGCCAGCGCCGTGCCGGTGGACGCCACGAGGAGGATCGTGGCGAACAGCGGTACGGCTGATCTGGCGAAAACGCGAGATCGGCTCACAACGTGCCCCAACCGAGGTCGGATACGACCGGGCGGGCAGCGTCGCGACGTTTTCAAGGGGGACAGCCGCCCGCGTGGTGCCGTGCCCTCTACGGCACCGGGTCAACCTCGTGGGAGGGAACCTAATCGCTCGTTCGTGTCGATCAATTAGACCGAACGAGTGACGACACCCACAGATTTGACAATCAACGGTCAACTGCAACGCCGCCGGGACCTGCGACGATATACGTCGACAAGTCCCGGCGGCGTTAGCCCGTTTCGGCGACCTCTTCCGGGTTATCAGTCGAAGTTGACCGCGCGCACCGTGCGGGCGCCGACGGCCGCGCCGATCGGGTCGAGCACGGCGGAGTCCACCGGGCGGTCCACGCGCAGCAGCATGAACGCGTCCTGGCCGTCCTTCGTCTGGCTGATCTGCGCGGCCTCGACGTTCACGCCCGCCTCGCCGAGCAGGGTGCCGACGGTGCCCATCACGCCCGGCCGGTCCGGGTACTCCAGCAGCAGCACGTTGCCCTCGGCGCGCAGGTCGAAGCTCCGGCCGTTGACGCCCACCAGCTTCTGCACCTGGTCGAGACCGGTGAGGGTGCCCGAGACGGTGATGACCGCGCCGTCCGCCTGCACCGCGCGCACGGTGAGCAGGCTGCGGTGGTTCGCGCTCTCCGCCTCCTTGACCAGGTCCACCTGCACGCCCAGCGAGTCGGCCAGCGCCGGCGCGTTGACGAAGGTGACCTGCTCCTCGACCACGCTGGAGAACACGCCGCGCAGCGCGGCCAGCGGCAGCACCGCGACGTCCTCGTTGGACAGCTCGCCGCGCACCTCGACGGTGACCGAGGTCGGGGCCTTCGCGGACAGGGCCGCCACGACCGTGCCCAGCTTCTGCGCCAGCGGCAGGTAGGGGCGGACCTCCTCGCCGACCACGCCGCCGCCCTGCACGTTCACCGCGTCCGGCACGAAGTCGCCCGCCAGGGCCAGCAGGACCGACTTGGCCACGTCCGTGCCCGCGCGGTCCTGCGCCTCGGTGGTGGACGCGCCCAGGTGCGGCGTGACGACCACGTTCGGGATGCCGAACAGCGGGCTCTCGGTGGTCGGCTCGGTGGAGAACACGTCGATGCCGGCGCCGCCGACCTGGCCCTCCTTGACCGCCTCGGCCAGCGCCTCCTCGTCGACCAGGCCGCCGCGGGCGGCGTTGACGATGATGACGCCGCGCTTGGCCTTGGCCAGCTGCTCGGCGCCGATCAGGCCCTTGGTCTCCGGGGTCTTCGGCAGGTGGATCGAGACGAAGTCGGAGCGCTCCAGCAGCTCCTCCAGCGTGACCAGCTCGATGCCGAGCTGGGCGGCGCGGGCGGCCGACACGTACGGGTCGTAGGCGATGACCGTGGTGCCGAAGGCGGCGATGCGGGCCGCGAACAGCTGGCCGATCTTGCCCAGGCCCACGACGCCGACGGTCTTGCCGTTGACCTCGACGCCGTTGAACTTGCTGCGCTTCCACTCGTGGTTCTGGAGGGTGGCGTGCGCGGCCGGGATCTGGCGGGCCGTGGCGAGCAGCAGGGCGACGGCGTGCTCGGCGGCGCTGACGATGTTGGAGGTCGGCGCGTTGACCACCAGCACGCCGCGCTCGGTCGCGGCGGGCACCTCGACGTTGTCCAGGCCCACGCCCGCGCGGGCGACGACCTTCAGCTTCGTGGTCGCCTTGAACACCTCGGCGTCGACCTTGGTGGCGGAGCGGACCAGGAGGGCGTCGGCGTCGGCGACGGCTTCGAGCAGCGCGGGACGGTCGGTGCCGTCGACGTGGCGCACCTCGATGCCTTCGCCGAAGACGTCGAGAACGGACGGTGCGAGCTTCTCGGCGATCAGGACAACGGGCTTGGTCACGGACGTCGCTCCCAGCGGTCTGGTCGGGTGGGGAGCGCGGGGCCGTCGTTGCCGGTCGTCACCCGCGCCGGCCGGCCACGGCAATGTGTCCGGGTTGTTAACGAGCATAGTCAGCCGAGCCGCCGGCGAGAACGGCGGGTCCCCCGTTTCACCTGCTGGAACGCGGTACGCACGTCCCGTTTAGACCGGTACCTCCCCCCGCGCCCGGACCAACCCGGGATGTCCGACCGGAGGACTCGCGGTGCCGGACCGGAGGACACGCGGTGTCCGACCGGAGGACACGCGGGCCCGAGCCCGAAAACCCGGCGTGTCCTCCACTCCGGCATCGCGTGTCGTCCACCGGGGCATCGCGAGTCGTACGTTCGGGACGGGTGAGTCGTACGTTCGGGACGGGTGAGTTGTGCGTTCCGGGCGCGTGAGTTGTGCGTTGGGGTCCGGGGTGGGGTGCGGTCGGGTCAGTCGGACCACGGTTCGTCGAACTCGCCGTCCTTGACGCCGAGGATGAAGGCTTCCCACTCGGCCGGGGTGAAGACCAGGACCGGGCCCTCGGGGTGGGCGGAGTTGCGCATCGCCGTGTAGGTCACGCCGTCGGTGTGCTCGACGAACGCGATCTCGACGTGCTCCTCCTCGTCCTCCGCGCCCTCGTCGCTGCGGATCCACTTGACGCCCGTGAGGTCGAGGTTGCCCCGGACGTGGGCCTTGTCGTCGTAGATCGGCGCACTGTCGGTCATGGGGCCTAGATATACCGGGGCCCGCGGTCGAAACCACGGGCCCCGGTGAAAAAACCGCTGGTATTACGCCGTTTCGGTGATGGGCCGATCGACCCACGACATGAGGCCGCGCAGCTTCTTGCCGACCTCCTCGATCGGGTGCTGCTCGCCCTCCTGCTGCAACTTCTTGTAGTTGCCGCGGCCGGCGTCGTCCTCGTTCACCCACTCGGTGGCGAAGGTGCCGTCCTGGATCTCGCCCAGGATCTTGCGCATCTCCTCCTTCACGCCGGGCGTGATCACGCGCGGGCCGCGGGTGAGGTCGCCGTACTCGGCGGTGTCGGAGATCGAGTAGCGCATCCGGGCGATGCCGCCCTCGTACATGAGGTCGACGATCAGCTTCAGCTCGTGGAGGCACTCGAAGTACGCCACCTCGGGCGCGTAGCCCGCCTCGGTCAGCACCTCGAAACCGGCCTGCACCAGCGCCGACGCGCCGCCGCAGAGCACCGCCTGCTCACCGAACAGGTCGGTCTCGGTCTCCTCCTTGAACGTCGTCTTGATGACGCCCGCCCGGGTGCCGCCGATGCCCTTGGCGTAGGCCAGCGCGAGCGCCTGGGCGTTGCCGGACGCGTCCTGCTCGACCGCGATCAGCGCGGGCACGCCCTTGCCGTCCACGAACTGCCGCCGCACCAGGTGGCCCGGCCCCTTCGGCGCGACCATGGCCACGTCCACGTTGGACGGCGCCTCGATCAGGCCGTAGCGGATGTTGAAGCCGTGGCCGAAGAACAGCGCGTCGCCGTCCTTGAGGTTCGGCGCGATGTCCTGCGCGTAGATGTGCCGCTGCGCGGTGTCCGGCGCCAGGATCATGATCACGTCGGCCTCGGCCGCCGCCTCGGCGTTGCTCAGGACCCGCAGGCCCTCCTCCTCGGCCTTGGCCGCGGACTTCGAGCCCTCGCGCAGGCCGATGCGCACGTCCACGCCCGAGTCGCGCAGGCTCAGCGCGTGCGCGTGACCCTGGCTGCCGTAGCCGATGACCGCGACCTTGCGCCCCTGGATGATGCTCAGGTCGGCATCGTCGTCGTAGAAGATCTCGACGCTCACTGGTTGGTACTCCCTTTCCTACAGCGGGTTTCAGCGCACCGCGGTCGCGGTGATGGAACGGGCGCCACGGCCGATGGCGACCATGCCGGACTGGACGATCTCGCGGAGCCCGTAGGGCTCCAGCATCCGCAACAGCGCGTCGAGCTTGTCAGACGTGCCGGTGGCCTCGACGGTGACCGCCTCCGGGGAGACGTCGACGACCTTCGCGCGGAACAGCTGCACCGTTTCGAGGACCTGGCTGCGCACCGTCGCGTCGGCGCGCACCTTGACGAGCAGGAGCTGCCGCTGCACCGAGGCGGTGGTCTCCAGCTCGACGATCTTGATGACGTTGATGAGCTTGTTGAGCTGCTTGGTGACCTGCTCCAGCGGCAGCTCGTCGACCGAGACGACGATGGTCATCCGGGAGATGTCGGGGTGCTCGGTGCGGCCGACGGCCAGCGACTCGATGTTGAAGCCGCGCCGCGAGAACAGGCCCGCCACGCGGGCGAGGACGCCCGGCTTGTCCTCGACCAGAACGCTCAGGGTGTGCTTCGTCATCATCAGTCCTAGACGTCGTCTTCGTCGTTGCGATCCCGGCCCGGCAGGCGGGCGCTACACATCGTCTTCGTCGAACAGCGGGCGGATGCCGCGGGCGGCCATGATCTCGCTGTTGCCGGTGCCGGCCGCGACCATGGGCCACACCTGGGCGTCCTTGCCGACCACGAAGTCGATCACGACCGGCCGGTCGTTGATGCCCATGGCCTGCTCGATGACCGCGTCGACCTCCTCCTTCGACTCGGCGCGGAGCCCGGCGCAGCCCATGGCCTCGGCCAGCATCTTGAAGTCGGGGATGCGGTGCTTGTGCGTGCCCAGGTCGGTGTTGGAGTACCGCTCGCCGTAGAACAGGGTCTGCCACTGGCGGACCATGCCCAGGTTGCCGTTGTTGATCACGGCGACCTTGATCGGGATGTTCTCGATGGCGCAGGTGGCCAGCTCCTGGTTGGTCATCTGGAAGCAGCCGTCGCCGTCGATGGCCCACACCTGCACGCCCGGCACGCCCGCCTTGGCGCCCATCGCGGCCGGCACCGCGAAGCCCATCGTGCCCAGGCCGCCGGAGTTGATCCAGGTGCGCGGCGACTCGTACTTCACGAACTGCGCGGCCCACATCTGGTGCTGGCCGACGCCCGCGGTGAACAGGGTGTCCGGCGGGGTCAGCGCGCCGATCCGCTCGATCACGTACTGCGGGGACAGCGTGCCGTCGTCCGGCCAGTCGTAGCCCAGCGGGAACGTCTCGCGCCACGCGTTGACCTGCTCCCACCACGGCGCCAGGTCGACCGCGCGGTTGGCGTTCTCCTTCTCCACCCGGACGGCCTCGACCAGGTCGCTGATGATCTCCTTGCAGTCGCCGACGATCGGCACGTCCGCGCGGCGGTTCTTGGAGATCTCGGCCGGGTCGATGTCGGCGTGCACGACCTGCGCGTCCGGCGCGAACGTGGACAGCTGGCCGGTGACCCGGTCGTCGAACCGCGCGCCCAGCGCGACCAGCAGGTCGGACTTCTGCATCGCGGCGACCGCGGCGACCGTGCCGTGCATGCCGGGCATGCCCAGGTGCTGCGGGTGCGAGTCGGGGAACGCGCCGCGCGCCATCAGCGTGGTCACCACCGGGATGCCGGTGGACTCGGCCAGCGCCATCAGCTCGTTCGACGCGTCGGCCTTGATGACGCCGCCGCCGACGTAGAGGACGGGCCTGCGGGCCGCGGCGATCAGCTTCGCGGCCTCGCGCACCTGCTTGCCGTGCGGCCGGGTCGTCGGCCGGTAGCCGGGCAGGCGCAGCTCCGGCGGCCAGGAGAACGCGGTCATCTCCTGGAGCACGTCCTTGGGGATGTCCACCAGGACGGGCCCGGGGCGGCCGGTGGACGCCAGGTGGAACGCCTCCGCGATCGCGCGCGGGATGTCGGCGGGGTCGGTGACCAGGAAGTTGTGCTTGGTGATCGGCATGGTGATGCCGCAGATGTCCGCTTCCTGGAACGCGTCGGTGCCGATCAGCGGGCGGCTCTGCTGGCCGGTGATGGCGACCACCGGGACGGAGTCCATGTTGGCGTCGGCGAGCGGCGTGACCAGGTTCGTCGCGCCGGGGCCCGAGGTGGCCATGCAGACGCCGACCTTGCCGGTGGCCTGGGCGTACCCGGTGGCGGCGTGGCCCGCGCCCTGCTCGTGGCGGACGAGCACGTGGCGCACCTTGGTGGAGTCCAGGAGCGGGTCGTAAGCAGGCAGGATCGTGCCGCCGGGGATGCCGAAGACCACCTCGCAGCCGACCGCTTCGAGGGAGCGGACGAGCGACTGGGCGCCGGTCACGCGGACCGGGGCGCCGCTCGGCGGGGCCGGTTTCGGCCGGGGTCCAGGGCGGGGCGACGGCGACTCGCCGGGAGCCGGTCGCGAGGTTGCGCTGGTCATCTTCTGCCTCGTGGTTAAGGGTGCACGGTCCGGGCACGAAAAAACCCTCGCCAACCCGGACGGGTAGGACGAGGGTCGCGCGTCGACGCAAGCTCGAACTGCCTAGGCGTCGACGCGCCTGGGAAGTACGAGGACGAGGTTGCGCTGCATGGCGCTGACGTTAACCGTCAAGCCCGGGGAGCGTCAACTGTGCGGGACGGCACTCCCGGATGGTGGAAACGCCGACCGGGTCGGGGCGACGGCGCGCGAGGGCCGCCGGGGCGGCGTGAAGGCGCCGAAAGGCGAGGTGGGACCATCGGGACGTGCAGAAAGTCGTGTTCCGCGTCCCCACCCCCGCCCTGCTCGCCGCGGGCCTGGCCCTCATCTGCGTGACGCCGGTGGCGTGGGCCGCGCCCGGTCTCCAGGCGCTCTACCTGCTGCCGCTGGGCTTCGCGCTGTGGGTGGTGCGCAACCGGACCGCGGTGGACGGCGAGCGGATCGTGGCGCGGAGCACGTTCGGCCGGCGCGAGGTGCCGTGGACGGACGTCAAGGCGATCAAAATTGACCCGAAGGGGTGGTTGTCGGCGGTGCTGGCGGACGACTCCCTCGTCCGGCTGCCCGCCGTGCGGGCCGGGCACCTGCCGGCGTTGTCGGCGGTCAGCGGTGGTCGGGTGGCCGACCCGACCGCGGCGCCGGCGACCTCCGGGGACGATCCCGACGCCGGACCGGAGGGGGCCGCGCCCGACCGGGAGACCGCGCCTGACCAAGAGGCAACGCCGCCGCCCGTAAAGTCCGAGGAGTGAGCCAGAACACCACCCGCGCGCTGGGCCGGGTGCCGGTGGCCAGCCTCCTGCTGTCCCTGGCCGGCCTGGCCGTCTCCACCTACCTCACGGTCGCCCACTTCCGGCAGGGCGCCCTGCTGTGCGCCGAGGGCGAGGTCATCGACTGCGGCACGGTCACCACCAGCGAGCAGTCCGAGCTGTTCGGCATCCCGGTCGCCGTGCTCGGCCTCGCGTTCTTCGCGTTCCTCACCGTCGCCACCCTGCCGTTCGCGTGGCGGGTGGGAGCGCTGCACTGGGCGCGGCTCGCGGCGGCCGGCGTGGGCGTGCTGTTCGTCGTCTACCTCGTGGCCGCCGAGTTCCTGCTGATCGGGAAGATCTGCCTGTGGTGCACCGCCGTGCACGTCATCACACTCGCGCTCGCCGCTGTGCTGGTCACGGGCGCGTTGCGACGGAGTAGCCTCTAAGGCACCGCTCCCACCCCCGGCGCCCCACCCCCGCGCCGTTCGCGAACAGCTTCCACGCAGACTTCCCTGGAGGAGCCGTGCCACCGCTCCGTTCCCGCACCACGACCCACGGCCGCAACGCCGCGGGCGCACGCGCGCTGTGGCGTGCGACCGGCATGACCGACTCGGACTTCGGCAAGCCCATCGTGGCCATCGCCAACTCCTACACGCAGTTCGTGCCCGGTCACGTGCACCTCCGCGACCTCGGGGACATCGTGGCGGAGGCGATCCGCGAGGCGGGCGGCGTGCCGCGCGAGTTCCACACCATCGCGGTCGACGACGGCATCGCCATGGGCCATAGCGGCATGCTCTACTCGCTGCCCTCGCGCGAGATCATCGCCGACTCCGTCGAGTACATGGTCAACGCGCACCAGGCCGACGCGATCGTGTGCATCTCCAACTGCGACAAGATCACCCCGGGCATGCTCAACGCCGCCATGCGGCTCAACATCCCGGTCGTGTTCGTCTCCGGCGGGCCGATGGAGGCCGGCAAGGCGGTCGTGGTGGACGGCGTCGCCGTCGCGCCGACCGACCTGATCACCGCGATCTCGGCGTCCGCCTCGCCGGACGTCGACGACGCCGGCCTGGCCGAGGTGGAGCGCTCGGCGTGCCCGACCTGCGGCTCGTGCTCGGGCATGTTCACCGCGAACTCCATGAACTGCCTCACCGAGGCGCTGGGCCTGGCGCTGCCCGGCAACGGCTCCACGCTGGCCACGCACGCCGCGCGCCGCGACCTGTTCGCGCGGGCCGGCCGCACCGTGGTCGAGCTGTGCCGGGCGTACTACGGCAACGACGACGAGTCGGTGCTGCCGCGCTCGATCGCCAACCGCCAGGCGTTCGAGAACGCCATGGCGCTGGACATGGCGATGGGCGGCTCCACCAACACCGTGCTGCACATCCTCGCCGCCGCGCAGGAGGGCGAGGTCGACTTCACGCTGGAGGACATCGACGCGCTGAGCAGGCGCGTGCCGTGCCTGTCGAAGGTGTCGCCGAACTCGGACTACCACATGGAGGACGTCCACCGGGCGGGCGGCATCCCGGCCCTGCTGGGCGAGCTGTGGCGGGCCGGCCTGCTCAACGAGGACGTGCGCACCGTGCACAGCCCCGACCTGGCGTCGTGGCTGTCGAAGTGGGACGTGCGCGCCGCGGACCCGTCGCCCGAGGCGGTCGAGCTGTTCCACGCCGCGCCCGGCGGCGTGCGCACCACGCAGGCGTTCTCCACCTCGAACCGCTGGTCGCGGCTCGACACGGACGCGGCCGGCGGCTGCATCCGCGACGTCGAGCACGCCTACACCAGGGACGGCGGCCTGGCCGTGCTGCGCGGCAACCTGGCCGAGCGCGGCGCGATCATCAAGGCGGCGGGCGTCGAGGAGGAGCTGTGGCGCTTCGAGGGGCCGGCCCGCGTGGTCGAGTCCCAGGAGGAAGCGGTCTCGGTGATCCTGAAGAAGGAGATCCAGCCCGGTGACGTGCTCGTGGTCCGCTACGAGGGCCCGGCGGGCGGGCCCGGCATGCAGGAGATGCTGCACCCGACCGCGTTCCTCAAGGGCGCGGGCCTGGGCAAGAAGTGCGCCCTGATCACCGACGGCCGGTTCTCCGGCGGCACGTCCGGCCTGTCCATCGGGCACGTCTCGCCGGAGGCGGCGGGCGGCGGCGTGATCGGCCTGGTCGAGGACGGCGACCGCATCCTGATCGACGTGCACGAGCGGCGGCTGGAGCTGCTGGTGGACGACGCGGTGCTGGCCGAGCGGCGGGCGAAGATGGACGCCTCCGAGCGGCCGTGGCAGCCGGTGGACCGGGTCCGCCCGGTCACGTCGGCGCTGCGCGCGTACGCCCGGATGGCCACCGACGCGTCCACCGGCGCGGTGCGGGACGTGAACAAGTAGGTCGTCGCCACGAGGACCGGCCGGCGGGCTCCCGTCGGCCGGTTCTCGCTGTTCAGGGCTCTTTCGCGGGACGCGTCAGACGCGCCTGGCACGTCTGATGCGTCAGCGGAACACGTAGAGGGTCGCCGTGGTGGCGCCGGCCGCGAGCAGCAGGCACAGGAAACCCGCCACCAACGGGTGACGGAACCAACCGCGGTTGTAGTCGAGCGCCGCCCGGCCCGGTCCGGCGAACAGCAGGCCGAACGCCATCGCCGCATACGCGACCTCCAGCTCCACGCCGTTGGGCGCGAAGAACCCGCCCCGGAACTTCAGCGCGACCACGTTCGCCATCACGCCCAGCACCCCGGCCGCCGCCAGCGGCGTGAACAGGCCCAGGACCAGCAGGCCGCCGCCCGCCAGCTCGGTGACGCCGGTGACCCACGCCAGGATCCGCGCCTCCCGGAACCCGGCCGCCTGGAGGTACCGCTCGAACCCGTCGATGCCCGGCCCGCCGAGCAGGCCGAACACCTTCTGGAGGCCGTGCGCGACGAACGCGCCGCCCAGCGCCAGGCGCAGCACGAGCAGGCCCAGGTCGGCGCTGCCGCTCCACCCGAACGGCTTGCGCTCGTCCTCGTCGTCGTAGTGCGCGGGCTCCCGGTCCAGGTCGGCGACCGGCGTGTACCCGGTCGTGTCGAAGCTCTGGGTGTCCCTGTCGAAGGCGTCCCGGGTGGAGGTGTCCTGGTAGGCGTCCTGGTGGGTGTCCTGGTAGGCGTCCGGGGTGAACGCGTCCCGACCGGACGACCGGGTGCCGTCGTCGAAGTGGTGCGCCCCTCCGGTCGGGTAGCCCCGTGAGCCGGAGTAGCCGCCCGAAGCACCGGAGCGGTCGTCGTGAGTAGCCACGCACCCGCACGTTAGGAGGTTCGGCCGACTACCGCGAGCGTCCGTTCCGCAGCTCGAATTAAGCCGAACGGGCTAATAATCTCCCCTGACCAGGTTGGCCGGCTCCTCACCGCGAGCGAACCGTGCCACCTCGGAGGCGACGACCGCGTAGGCGCGCTCGGCGTGACCCGTGCAGCTGCCCGCCACGTGGGGGGTGAGGAACAGGCCGGGCGCCGACCACAGCGGGTGGTCGGCCGGCAGCGGTTCCGGGTCGGTCACGTCCAGCGCCGCCCGCAGCCGGCCCGAGCCGAGTTCGGCCAGCAGCGCGTCGGTGTCGACCACGGGCCCGCGCGCGGCGTTGACCAGGATCGCGCCGTCCTTCATCCGGGACAGGAACCCGGCGTCGACCATCCCGGTGGTCTCCGCGGTCAGCGGCACCACGAGCAGCACCGCGTCGAACCCGCCCAGCAGGTCGGGCAGTTCGTCCACGCCGTGGACACCGGGCCGGGCCGAGCGGCCGACCATGGTCGCGGTCGCCCCGAACGGCTCCAGCCTGCGGCGGAACTGCTCACCGAGGTCGCCCGCGCCCACCACGAGCACCCGCTTGTCCTGCAACGTCTCCGTCCGGTGGTAGTCCCAGCGCCGCTCCTGCCGGGCCCGCTCGAACACCGGGAAGTCCCGGTAGACGGAGAGCAGCGCGCCGATCGCCCACTCCGCCGTGCTGCCGCCGTGCGCGCCGCGGCACGTGGACAGCAGGACCCCGTCGGGCACCACCCCGATGAACCGCTCCGCACCGGCCGACAGGAGTTGGACCAGCTTGAGCGCGGGCAGTCGGGCGAACACCTCGGTCGGGTCGGTGCCCTGGAGGAACTTCGGCACCAGCACCTCGGCACGCGCCGCCTCGTCCGGCAGCGGGTGGCCGGGCTCGTAGCGGACGGGCCGGACGCCCTCCACCTCGGACAGCACGCGAACACCCAGGTCGTCGGGCACCAGCACGGTCAGCTCGTTGTCGGTTCCACGGTGGAGCAGCGTCACACCAGGCACGTTACGGCACGCCGGCTCCCCCACCGCCCCGCAGACCCAGGCCCACGGACCCGCACCCACGAACCCTCGCCCACCCCACGGCCGCCCCTTTCTCCCTCCCCTGTCTCCCTCCCCTGTCTCTCTCCCTTGTCTCTCTTCCCTGGTGTCACTCACCTCGCGTTCACGACCGCGCACCTAGTCTGGGTGGCGTGTCGCGACTGCGTGGAGTGCTGATCGGTTCGGCTCTGGGCCTGCTGGCCGCGGGCTGCGCGAGCTTCCCCGAGCAGCCGGCGCCGGCGGAGTGGAGCCCGGCCCAACAGTTGACGCCGCAGGCGGGTCCGCGCCCCGAACTGCCCGGCGAGCTGCCGCGCAGCCCTCAGGACCAGCAACCGGGGCAGTCGCCGACGCCCATCCCGCCACCGGAGGGGTGCAAGGACTTCAGCCCGGCCGTGGTCGCGACGTGCCTGGACCCGCTGTCCGGCGTGGCGCTGGTCGACGTGAACCAGTCCACCGGTGCGGTGACCGCCCTCGCCACCGAACGTGCCAGCGGCAGGTTGCTGCGCGTGACCAAGGACGTGGACCCGGTCGAGCTGGCGAAGTTCGACGTGGACGCCACCACCGGCGGCGGCCTGACCGGCCTGACCCTGTCCCCGACCTACGCCGAGGACCAACTGGTCTACGTCTACGTGACGACGGCCACCGACAACCGGGTGATGCGGGTAGCACCGGGTGACGTGCCGAAACCGGTGCTGACCGGCATCCCCAAGGGTCCCTCGGGCAACCGGGGCGTCCTCACCTACGACCGCACCGGCGCGCTCCTGGTGGCGACCGGCGACGCGGGCAACCCGGCGCTCGCCGCCGACCCGAACTCGCTGGCCGGGAAGGTCCTCCGCATCGACGGCTCCGGCCAACCGGCACGCGGCAACCCGACGGCGGGCTCCCGGGTGCTGGCCGGCGGGCTGCGCTCACCGGGCGGCCTCTGCGTGTCGGGCGACGGCACGAAGACCTGGGTGACCGACGCCGGCACGTCCGCCGACCTGCTCTACCGCGTGGACCCGGGCAAGCCCCTGGGCGACCCGGCGTGGTCCTGGCCCGAACGCCCCGGCGTCGGCGGGTGCGCGGCGATGTCGGACGTGGTGTGGCTGGCGACGTCCGCGACACCCGGCACCCTCTCGCTACCGATGAGCCCGGACGGCAGCTTCACCGGCAAGCCGGAAGTGGCGATGGACGGCGAGGACGGCTTCGGGCGGCTCGGGCCGATGGTGGCGCTGGACGACCAGACCGCGCTGGTGGGCACCGTGAACAAGGCCCCCGGTGGTTCACCGGTGTCCAGCGACGACCGGGTGGCGATCCTCGTGCGCCAAACGGGCGGCGGCAACGGCGGTCGGGACTAGGTCGGCCGGGGACTAGGTCGGCCGGGGACTAGGTCGGCCGGGGACTAGGTCGGCCGGGGACCGGGTCGGCCGGGGACTGACCAAGTCGGCCGGGGACCGGGTCGGCGGGGATTGGGCCAGGATCCCGTACAGGTGGTGTCCGTGCTGTCCGGGGTCGTGGTGGGTGGTTGTGCGGGTGTGGGGTGTGGTCGGCGGCTCCATTTCATTTCCAACCGATGATCGGTGACGGTGTTTTCGTACATTCTCGGGCCATCTTCACCCGAAAGTGCGAGGTGGACGTGTGCCGGGACAACCGATGGCGGCCGGCCCGGGCAGCGAAATCCCCGATCATTGTGCCGTGCGGTAAATGGCGTCGGCTACCTGCCAGTACAACCCTTTCGGGTGGTCTCGGAACAGCGGTTCCGTGCCGAACAGCACCGCCCTCGCTCCGCGTGCCGACGTGCCGGCCACCACCGCCGCCCGTCCCGCCGCCTGCTCCTGCCCGCCCGAACCGTCCTCGCGGGACGTCCAGTGCCCGGCCACCAGGCCCCCGTAGCGCTGCACCACCTCCACCCCCGCGCCCAGGTCGGTGAACCAGTGCGGGGCGTACACGAACGTGTGAGTCCGGTGGCCGGTTGCGCCTTCGACCTCCACCACGCCGTTCGCGTCTTCCTTGCCCGCCACCGCGCGCACCGGGAGCACCCCGGTGTCGCCGTTGAACCGCGCGCCCGTCGCGCCCCTCGTCACCACGCCGCCCCGGGTCAGGAACGCGTCCACCCCCGCCCGCGCCTCCTCGTCCAACTGGTCGTACCTGAGGCCCGACGACACGAACAGCACGTCCACCCGCGACAGGTCGAAGCCGTCGTTGAGGACGGCGGTCGACACCGGGCGCACGTCGAAACCCATGTCGCGCAACGCTTTCAGCTCGTCGGACGCCACGGCGGCGGCCACCGCGACCGGGCGCAGCGGGGCACCTCCGGGCCTCCCCCGCGTGAACCGCACGCCGTGGCGGTCGGCTACCGCCTCGACGGTCGCGCGGGCCGCGGCGGGTGCCACGACCGTGCCGTCCTCGTGCCGCCGGAGGCGGACGCCGTGGCCCAGGAGGTCGTTCACGGCCGCGGCGTCCTTCCCGTCCGCGAGGGTGAGGGCGAAGCCGTCGGCGGACGTGGCGGGGACCGAGCCGGTGGGTGACGCGGCGACCACGTCGCGGCCCGGCACGTCCAGCCGGCCCGAGCGCACCACGTCCACGGACGCGCCCCACAGCAGGCGGTGGCTCCAGCCCGAGATGTCGTACATCACCGGCACGTCGGCGGACAGGTCCCGGCCCTGTTCCAGCATCACGTTGGCCAGCGCGCGCTTCGGCTGGCGCATGTCCACCACGTACGACCCGACCGGGTAACGCCGGCCACCGAGCGTGAAGGGGCGGTCGGCACGTTTCACCCGTACGTCGTGCGCCACCAGGTGATCCACCAGCCTCGCGGAGGCGGGGCCGGAGCGCTGGCGGTCCCCGACCGGGATCACGTACGCGCGCGGGAACTCCGTGGTGTACCTGTCCTCCGGCCCGAAGCCCGGCACGATCCCGTCCGGCACGTGCCGCTGCGGCTCGCCCGCCGCCCCGCGCCGGAACAGCTCGACCTGGTTGTCCACCATCGACGTCCGGTTGTCGCGCACGTACGCCAGCGCGCCCCGGATGGTCGCCTCCACGACGTCGGTGTTGATGCCCGAGCGCCGACGCAGCTCGGTCACCGGCTGTGTCTCGTAGTCGCCCCGGTTCACCCTCATGGGGATCTCGACCGTGTAGGACACGGCGCCGTGGTACATCGCGTACTGGGCCGTGTAGATCGGCGCCCAGCCGTCCCACACGCCCGGTTCGTAGTCGCGGAACGGGATCTCGGGACGCGCCGCCTCGGGGTGGCCGAGGGCCTTCACCGCCTGCTCGATGCGCAGCCCGCCGGCGTAACCGTGCCGGATGTAGAGGTCGAAGTCGTAGTTCTGGCCGTGCGGCGGCGTGGTCGGCTCGATCAGCGTGTTCGCCACGTACCCGTGCTGGTCGAGCACCAGCACGGGCTGGAGGCGCCGCGCGAGGTCGCGCATCACCCGCGACTCGGGCTGCGACGAGGTCACGAAGTCCCGGTTCAGGTCGAACCCGCTCGCGTTGGCGCGCGTCCCGGCCACGCGCCCGTCCGGGTTCGCGGTGAGGTTGACGTGCACGCGGTGGCGGTTGAGGAACTCCAGCGCCCCCCGGTCGCGGGTGAGGGCCAGGTCCTCGATCACGCGCAGGGCGCCGTCGGTGCCCTCCCACTCGTCGCCGTGGATGTTGGCGTTGATCCAGATCGGCGCTTTGTAGGCGTGGCGCAGCAGGACGTCGCGGCTCGCGGCCACCGGGTTGTTCTCGATCTTCTCGCGCCACGCGTCCTGGCGCCGGGCCTCGGCCGGGGTCTCGGGCGCGGTGAGGGTCACGAGGTAGAGGTCGCGGCCCGCGGCGGACTGGCCGATCACCTCGACGGAGACGCGGTCGCTGCGGCGCTGGAGGTCGTTGAGGCGCGGCGCGAGCGAGTGGTACGGCGCGAGGCCGAGCTTGATCGACTTGTCGGTGGGGTGCTCGGGGAACTCGCGGAGCAGCGTGCGGCGCGGGTGGCCCTGGACGGCCTCGGGCCGGTTCTCGCCGCGTGCGGCGGTGGTGGCCGGTGGCAGGTCGACGGCGGCGACCTGGTGGCGCTCCGGGCCGTTGCCCGGCTCGCCGCCCCGGCCGACCGGGGGCGCGGCGGTGGCGGGTGTGGTCATCGTGGCCAGCAGCACCACCGTCAGCAGCAGCGAGCGCACCGGGCCCTCCGATCGCCGGGGGAATTCACCTCTTCCCTGGGTAGTCGGTGGGTGCTTCGCGGGTCAACCGGTCGAAAGGCTGGTTGATCACGTCAGGGGGCGCGCGGTGCCCCACCGGACGACGCGCAACACCCCAGTGGACGACACGCGATGCCGGAGCGGACGACACGCGATGCCGGACCGGAGGACACGCGATGCCGGAGCGGAGGACACGCGGTCAGCCGGAGCCCAGGCAGACGAAGGGGCGGCGCAGCGGGTCGGCGGCCACCGCGTCGGCCAGGGCCACCGCCGGTGACGCGCCGGCCGAGAGGTTGCGGTGGAAGTCGGCCATCGCCGCCGCCGACGGCTGGTCGCCCACCTTGCTGGACGCGGCGATCACCGTGCGCGCGCCGCCGGCCAGCAGCGCGCCCGCGAACCCCAGGGGCTCGTCGCCGGGCCGCACGCGGTTGAGCGCCAGCTCGCACGCCGCCAGCACCACCTGGTGCGGCGGGCGGCGCACGCGGCCGACCTCGTGCGCGAACAGCGCCCCGTCGACCAGCTCCAGCCGCGAGAACAGCGCGTTCTCCGGTTCGTGCTCGCCGTGCGCGGCGATGTGCGCCAGCCGGATCCCGTCGAGCGCCTCCAGCACCGCGCCGACCTTCGCCTCGGTCACGCCGAGCAGCCTGGCGTCGCCGTGGTAGCTCGCGAGCACGTCGATCTCGCCCTGCGCGGCCTGGAGGCCGGGTCCGCGCACCAGCAGCACCCCGCCCGCCGGCTGCCGGTCCTCGCGCGCCGCCGACACCCAGGCGGTCGCCGACGGCACGGCCGCGGTGGGGCGGTTCGCGCACGTGGGCAGCACGCCCCACGGCACCACGTACAGCGCGCCGGTGGGCACGACGACCAGTTCGCGGTCGCCGATCATCGGGGCCAGGGGGTGCAGCAGGGCCCGGTCGAGCTTCTCCGCCTCGCGCCGCGCGGACGCCGAGATGACCCCGGCCAGCGGGGCGGGCAGGTGGTCGGGGGCGAGGGCGTTGAGGTCGGCGTGCAGGCGGCGCGCGCCCTCGGTGGCCGCGGCGGCGGAGCCGAGGCGCACCAGCCGCACCCGGTCGTCGACCAGCACGACGGCGGTCAGCTCGTCGCCGGTGGTGGCGTAGCTGACCATGGCCCGCCCGCCCAGCCGGGACAGCACCTCCTCGGCCGTGACGACCGGGCGGGGCGTGCCCCAGGGGTTGGCGCCCCAGCCGAGCTGGTTGGCGGCGCGCTGGCCCGCCTTGAGCAGCACCTCCAGCCGTTCGGTCGGCAGGCCGTCCAGCCGGGCCCGCAGCAGGGCCCGGCTCAGCCGCCGCACCTCGGCGATCCGCTCGCCCAGCTCCGAGTCCGCGGTGGACTCGACCGGGTCGTACCGGTAGAGCTGGGCGCGGGTGCGCTCCAGCCAGGTGAACAGCCGCTTGGCGTTGGCGGTGGAGTCGTCGCCGGCGAGCACCAGGCGCACGGCCAGCTCGCCCAGTTCGCGGCCGTGCACGGCGGTGCCGGACAGCAGTTCCAGCCCGCCCAGCCGGTCGCGCATCCGGCCCAGCTCCGCGAGCCCGGCCTTGGCCTGGGCCAGCGCCACCCGCCGGTTGCCGCGGGCGAGGGCCAGTTCGGCCCGGCACAGCCGCAGCAGCATCCGGTGGTCGATGGGCGTGATCCGGCGCGTCTTCGGCACGCCGCGCAGGAGTTCGCCCGCCCGGTCGGGCGCGCCGCGGCGGATCTCCACGCGGGCGGCCAGGACCAGCGCGAACGCGGCCTGGTCGGCCAGTTTCAGGGTGGCCAGCTCGGCGGACAGCGCGACCGCCCGCGCCACCACGGCGGCGGACGGCCGGCGCGACTCCAGCGCCCGCGACACGTCCACGCGCAGCGCGATCAGGCCCGCCACCGCCGCCCACGCCGGGCTGCCGCGCCGCAGCAGCTTGCGCTGCGCCGCGCCGGCCATCCGCTTGGCCAGCACGAGGTCGCCGTCCTGGAGGGCCGCCGCGGCGCGGAACAGCTCGGCCTCGGCGACGTCCTGCCCGATGCGCTGGCGGCGCAGCTCGGGCAGCACCTCGTCGAGCAGCCGACCCGCCTCGTCGGAGAGGCCGACGCTGATCATGGCCTCGGCCTGGTCGATGCGCAGGCGCAGCAGCAGGCCCGGTTCCAGCTCCTGGAAGGCGCGGCCCGCCTCCCGGTAGTGGCGCAGGGCGGCGGGGATGTCGCCGGCGCGCTGCACGACGTTGCCCAGCGCGTGCTTGGCGATGGCCGCGCGCACCGGCAGGTCGTGGGTGCGGGCGAGGGCCACGGCGCGGTCGAGGTCGCGGACCGCCCGGTCGACGCGGTGCACCTCGCCGTGCGCGTTGCCGCGGTTGGACAGCGCGAGCGCGAGCATGTCCACGGCCTCGGGGTCGGGGTCGGTGCTGCGCGCGAGGCGGCGTTCGCTGCGGTCGACCTCCAGGTCGAGTTGCGCGATGCCCTCGTCGACCCGGCCCACGCGGCACAGCAGGGCGGCGCGGTTGAGGTTGACCTTGGTGGACAGCTGCGCCCGCAGCTCCTCGTCCCGCAGGCCGGCCAGCTCCTGGTCCACGCCCGCGAGCTGGGTCAGGCCGTCGTCGACCTTGCCGGTCTCGGCCAGGCAGAACGCGAGGGTGTTCAGCAGCCGGATGCGGACCTCGAGGCGTTCCTGCGGGTCGATGCCGGGCACTTCCAGCAGGGCGAGGCCGCGGCGCATCGACCGGATGGCGGAGGGGTGGCGGTCCGCGGTCGCGGCGTCCAGCGCGTCGCGGTGCGCCAGGCGCGCGGATGCGACGGCTCTGTCGGGGTCGTCGGAGTCGCGCTTCCCGCGTCTTCCACTTGCGGATGAATGCGCAGGCACGTTCATATGAGATCACACACAGCAAGCGGGTGCCGCCGGCTGACCGGGGGCACCCGCCGCGCCTTCACCGAGGCGTCACTTGGTGGTGGTGGCCGCCGCCGGTTCGTCGGTGGTGGGCTTGTACGGGCCGCCGTTGGTCTCCACCGGGTCGCCGGTGGGCTTGTAGGGGCCGCCCATCGGGGTGACCACGGGGTCGCTGGTCGGCTTGTAGGGCCCGCCGGTCGGGGTGACCACGGGGTCCTCGACCGGCAGGCGCGGGTCGAGGCCGAGGTCGGTGTCGAGGCCGGCGCCGAGGTCGGGGTTCAGGCCGGCGCCGAGGTCGGGGTCGAGGTCGGCGACGGGGGCCGGCGGCAGGTCCTCCTCGACGACCGCTTCGATGATCTCGTCCTCGAGGGCGTCCCCGATGGAGTTGATCTCGGCGACGAGCTTGGGATCGGTTCCGGGCATGACGTTGTCCTCCCCTGCAACGGCCCCTCGGGACGGGGCACCGACGGCGGGCGTCCGGCGGTCCTCCCCGACCAGCCGAACGGGCCCAAGCCTGACACAGATGGACGCAGCCGGGAGGAGGGAATTCACCGAGAGCGACGAAGTAAGTGATCAAGCCCACGTCTGACCAGCACCGGAACCCAAGTCCCGCAAGCGTTACCACTCGAACGGTCTAATGCGTTAACAGAATGCAGCCACCCTGGGGCCGCAATACGGGTACTCCGACCGGTCCACCCGGACCGGAATGCCGCCGCTCCGGGCCCTGCCGCCACGCCCCGTGACCCGTCCGGGGGAACGCGAGGGGGCGGCACCCGATCGGGTGCCGCCCCCTTCCGGCGCACCGCTCAGGAGCAGCGCGCGATGACCAGTTCCCGCACGCGCTTGGCGTCCGCCTGGCCCTTCGTCGCCTTCATCACCGCGCCGACGATCGCGCCCGCCGCAGCGACCTTGCCGTCGCGGATCTTGGCGGCCACGTCCGGCTGCGCGGCCAGCGCCTCGTCCACCGCCTTCTCCAGCGCCGAGTCGTCCGAGACGACCTTGAGGCCGCGGGCCTCGACCACGGCCTCCGGCTCGCCCTCGCCGTCGAGCACCGCGTTGACGACCTCGCGGGCGAGCTTGTTGGTCAGCTCGCCGGAGTTCACCAGCGCCACCACCCGGGCCACCTGCGCCGGGGTGATCGCCAGCCCGGCCAGCTCCACGCCGCGGTTGTTGGCCTGCTGCGGCAGGTAGGACACCCACCACGACCGGGCCTCGGCCGGGGTCGCCCCCGCCGCGACCGTCGCCGCCACCAGGTCCAGCGCGCCGGTGTTGACCAGGTCGCGCAGCTCGGCGTCGGTCAGGCCCCACTCCCGCTGCACGCGCCGGCGCAGCTCCCACGGCAGCTCGGGCAGCGTGCCGCGCAGCTCCTCGACCCACTCCCGCGACGGCGCGATCGGCACCAGGTCGGGTTCCGGGAAGTACCGGTAGTCCTCGGCCGTCTCCTTGGTGCGCCCCGACGACGTGCTGCCGGTCGACTCGTCGAAGTGCCGGGTCTCCTGGGTGATCGTGCCGCCGGCCGCCAGCACCGCGGCCTGCCGCGTCATCTCGAACCGCACGGCCCGCTCGACGCTGCGCAGCGAGTTGACGTTCTTCGTCTCGGTGCGGGTGCCGAACTCGGACGCGCCCTTGGCCATCAGCGACACGTTCGCGTCGCACCGCAGCGAGCCCTGGTCCATCCGCACGTCCGACACGTCCAGCGCCTTGAGCAGGTCGCGCAGCGCGCTCACGTACGCCCGCGCCACCTCCGGCGCGCGCTCGCCCGTGCCCGTGATCGGCTTGGTGACGATCTCGATCAGCGGCACGCCCGCCCGGTTGTAGTCCAGCAGCGAGTGCTCGGCGCCGTGGATGCGGCCCGTCGCGCCGCCGACGTGCAGCGACTTGCCGGTGTCCTCCTCCATGTGCGCGCGCTCGATGTCGACCCGCACGACCTCGCCGTCGTCCAGCACCACGTCGAGCCAGCCGTTGAAGGCGATCGGCTCGTCGTACTGCGAGGTCTGGAAGTTCTTCGGCATGTCCGGGTAGAAGTAGTTCTTCCGGGCGAACCGGCACCACTCGGCGATCTCGCAGTTCAGCGCCAGGCCGATGCGGATCGCCGACTCCACCGCCTTGCCGTTGACCACCGGCAGCGAGCCCGGCAGGCCCAGGCACGTCGGGCACACGTGGGTGTTCGGCTCGCCGCCGAACAGGTTCGCGCACCCGCAGAACATCTTGGTGTTGGTGTGCAGCTCGACGTGCACCTCCAACCCCAGCACCGGGTCGAAGCGCTCGATGACCTCGGCGTAGTCCATCAGCTCGTCCACCGACGTCATGCCTTCCCGCCCTTCCGCAGATCCCGCACGGCCAGCGCCGCGCCCGTGATCGCCACCAGGATGCTCGCCGCCGCGTTGGCCAGGGCCAGCTTGTCGTTCTTGCCGCGGGCGGACTTCAACGTGGAGAACGCGCTGGTGGCCGCGCCCGCGGCGCCGACCAGCGACAGGAACGTCCGCGCCCGCTTCACCGCGCCACCGCCGGCTCCGGCGCGCCCAGGATCAGCGGCGAACCGGCCGCCGCGTCCCTGGCCACCTCGTAGGCCGCCGCCACCCGGTACATGCGGTGGTCCTGGAGCGCCGGGGCCATGACCTGGAGGCCCACCGGCAGGCCGTCCTCGTCGGACAGTCCACTCGGGACGCTCATGGCGGCGTTGCCGGCCAGGTTGGCGGGGATCGTGCACAGGTCCGCCTTGTACATGGCCATCGGGTCGCCGGTGCGCTCGCCGATCCGGAACGCCGTGGTCGGCGTGGTCGGCGAGACCAGCACGTCCACCGTGGCGAACGCCTGCTCGAACTCGCGCGAGATCAGCGTCCGGACCTTCTGCGCCGACCCGTAGTAGGCGTCGTAGTAGCCCGACGACAGCGCGTAGGTGCCGATCATGATGCGCCGCTTCACCTCGGGCCCGAAGCCCGCCTCGCGGGTCAGCGACATGACCTCCTCGGCGCTGCGGGTGCCGTCGTCGCCGACGCGCAGGCCGTAGCGCATGGCGTCGAAGCGGGCCAGGTTCGAGGACGCCTCGCTGGGCGCGATCAGGTAGTAGGCGGGCAGCGCGTAGTCGAAGCTCGGGCAGGAGACCTCGACGATCTCCGCGCCGAGCTGCTTGAGCTGCGCCACGGCCGCCTCGAAGCTGCGCAGCACGCCCGGCTGGTAGCCCTCGCCGCTGAACTGCGTGACCACGCCGACGCGCACGCCCGACAGGTCGCCGTTCGCGCCCTCGCGGGCCGCGGCGACGACCGGCGGCACGGGGGCGTCGACCGAGGTCGAGTCCAGCGGGTCGTGCCCGGCGATGACCTCGTGCAGCAGGGCCGCGTCCAGCACCGTCCGCGCGCACGGCCCCGCCTGGTCCAGCGAGGAGGAGAACGCGACCAGGCCGTACCGGGAGACGCCGCCGTAGGTGGGCTTCACGCCGACCGTGCCGGTGACCGCGCCGGGCTGGCGGATCGAGCCGCCGGTGTCCGTGCCGATCGCCAGCGGCGCCTCGAACGCGGCCAGCGAGGCCGCCGAGCCGCCGCCGGAGCCGCCCGGGATGCGGTCGGTGCCCCACGGGTTGCGGGTCGGGCCGTAGGCCGAGTTCTCGGTCGACGAACCCATGGCGAACTCGTCCATGTTCGTCTTGCCGAGGATCACGATGCCCGCCTCCTTGAGGCGGCGGGTGACCGTGGCGTCGTAGGGCGGGCGCCAGCCTTCGAGCATCTTCGAGCCGCACGTGGTGGGCACGCCCTCGGTGGCGAACACGTCCTTCAGGGCCAGCGGCACGCCGGCCAGCGGGCCGACCTCGGCGCCGGCGGCGACGTCGTCGTCCACCTTCTTCGCCGCGGCCAGCGCGCCCTCGGTGTCGACGTGCAGGAACGCGTGCACCGCGCCGTCGACCTCGGCGATCCGGTCGAGGTGGGCCCGCGTGACCTCCACCGCGGAGACCTCGCGGCGCGCGATCTTGGCCGCCAGCTCGGCGGCGGTGCTGCGGATCAAGTCGCTCATGCTTCCTCACCCAGGATGCGGGGGACGCGGAAGCGGCCTTCCTCGGCGGCGGGGGCGCCCGCCAGCGCCTGCTGCTGACCGAGGCTGGGACGCACCACGTCCTCGCGGAACACGTTGGTCAGCGGAACGGCGTGCGAAGTGGGCGGGATGTCCGCGGTGGCGATGTCGCCCACCGTGGCCACCGACTGGAGGATCACGTCCAACTGGCCGGCGAACAGGTCCAGCTCGTCGTCGGTGACGGCGAGCCTCGCCAGGCGGGCCAGGTGCGCGACCTCGTCGCGGGAGATGCTGGGCACCTCGTCAACCCCCGGGGGTCTGGTTTTCTCGGATTTTGGACCCACCGAGTCTATTGGCTGGTCAGGGCGGCCTCGTACCGGGTTACCCGCGCTCGCGCGCGTGGGGGCGCGATTTTACCGGTGCGCAACGCCCCTGGTGGGTCGGAAAGCGAAGCTGCGTCTGCGAGAATCAGCGGCCGGCAAGTCCGTTCCAGCCTGGAGGCGTGCACCGTGTCCTTCCTGATCCGGGTCCAGCTCCCGGACCGTCCCGGCACCCTGGGAGCCGTCGCCTCCGCGCTCGGCGAGATCGGGGCCGACATCCTCAGCGTGGACGTGGTGGAGCGCGGCGCCGGGCTGGCCATCGACGACCTGGTGGTCGAGCTGCCCTCCGGCAGGCTGCCGGACGTGCTCATCACGGCGGCCGAGTCCATCGAGGGCGTCGAGGTGGACGCGGTGCGGCCGTACGCGGGCGTGCTGGACACCCACCGCGAGCTGGAGCTGGTGGAGGAGGTCGCGGAGGAGCCCGCGCACGGGCTGGCGGTGTTCACCGAGGGCGTGCCGAAGATCATCCGGGCGGGGTGGGCCGTGGTGGTGTCGTGGGACGGCGCCGCGGTGCGCCTGCTGACCGCGTCGTCCGCCGCGCCGGAGGCGGGCCTGCCGTCGCCGCCGTGGCTGCCGCTGGCGCGGGCGACCGTGCTCGACGGCGACGACGACTGGGTGCCGGAGACCTGGCGCGAGCTGGGGACCGAGCTGGCCGCCACGCCGCTGGGCAAGCCGGACCGGGTGCTGCTGGTGGGGCGGCCCGGCGGGCCGATGTTCCGGGCGGCGGAGGTGGCGCGGCTGGCGCACCTGGCCGGGATCGTGTCGGTGGTGCTGCCCGACTAGGGGTTGCCGCCGGACCGGGGGTGCTGCCGAGTGGGGGTTGCCGGATGGGGGTTGCCGCCGGACTCGCGCCGCCGCCCGGGGAGCCGGCTCGGGACCGGTTCCCGCCCGCGCGGGTCAGTCCTCGCGGCCGGTCACCGCGACCGCCACGCCCAGGCCGATCATGGTGAACCCGCCGACGCCGCCGACCAGGGACATGCGGCGCGGCGAGCGCGCGAACCAGTCCCGCGCGGTGGCCGCGACCAGCCCCCACGCGCTGTCGCACAGCACCGCGATGACGTTGAACACCAGCCCCAGCAGCAACATCTGCGCCACCACGTGCCCCTGCGCCCGGTCGACGAACTGGGGCAGCACGGCGGCGAAGAACACGATCGTCTTCGGGTTGGCCACCCCGACCGCGAACCCCTCCCACAGCGTGCGCAGGCCGCCGTGCGCGGGTCCGCCGCCCTCGAACGCGGCCCGCAGCGAACCCCGCGTCCGCAGCGCCTTGACGCCCAGGTGGACCAGGTAGGCCGCGCCGACCAGCTTCAGCGCCGTGAACACGAGGGCCGACCGCTCCACCACCGACCCGACGCCCAGCGCCACGGCCACCACCAGCGCGTACGCGCCGAGCGTGTTGCCCAGGACCGTGATCAGCGCGGTGCGGCGGCCCTGCGCCAGCGCCCGGCCCACCACGAACAGCACGCTCGGGCCGGGCACGACGATCAGCAGCAGCGACATGGCCGCGAACGCCAGCAGCCGGTCCGTGGTCACCATGGCCGGAGCGTAATCCCGGTCACCGCCCGACCCCACCGGGTTTTCCGGCGGCCGACGCCACCAGCGCCGCGTTGTCCACCGCGGGCGCGCCCGCGCGGTCCACCAGGGTGTCCTCCAGGCCGACGCGGGTGTCGAACCCCCTCGCGACCGCGTGGTCGAACACGGGCCACGCGCTGTCGTCCTCGCCGTGCAGCAGGACCGGCGCGCCGAGCGGGACGAGCAGGTCCAGCAGCAGGTCCGCGTGCGCCACGCCCTCGCCCGGCTGCACCTCGGCCAGCACGCGGACCACGCCGGGCGGCAGGCCGTGGTCGAGCAGCGCGCGGGCCGCCCGCTCGTGGAACACCCCCAGCTCGACGCCGACGCCCGCCTCGCGCAGGGCCGCCGCGGTGTCGAGCCAGCCGTCCTCGTGCACGTTGACCGAGGCGAAGTCCGGCCGGCCCGCCGCCAGGACCGCCCAGCCGCGCACCAGGTCCGCCCGCCGCGCCGGGTCCGGCACGATCCAGGCGCCCGTGGTCACGCCGATCTCCGCGTGCGGCACGGCGGCCCGCACGACCGCCACCGAGGTGGCCACCTCGGGACCCGCCAGCACCTCCCGGCCCAGCACGTCGCGCGGGTGCAGGTGGAACGAGGCCACGCCCAGCTCGGCGCAGTCGGCGGCGGCCGCGGCCAGCTGGTCGGGCGTGATCGGCAGGTTCGGGTGGCTGCCCGGCTCGCGGGCGCCGTTCAGACAGGCCTGGAGCACGAAGCCCACCGAACCACACGGTGTTGGATACCGCCATGCAGACGCTCACCCAGGCCCTGCTCCGGCACTACGCGGGCGCCAAGTCGTACTGGCGCGGCCTGACGTACCGGGACGCCGTCGTGGAGCTGGTCGTGCGCTCCCGGCACGTGGACGGCGTCGTGGTCGGCGCGGACCCGTACCGGGTGTCGCTGGCGTGGCGGGACAACCACCTGGCGGGCAGCTGCTCGTGCCCGTACGGGGCGCAGGGCTTCTTCTGCAAGCACTGCGTGGCGGTCGGCCTGGTGCTGCTCGACCGGGGCCTGACCGTGCCGCCGCCGGACGCGGAGGACGAGGAGCTGCGCGAGCGCCTGGCGTCGCTGGACCACGCGACGCTGGTGGAGCTGCTCTACGACCGCGCGTGCGCCGACCGGTCGCTGTACGACGAGGTCATGCGAGTTCGAGGCTGAACGCGCGGGCGACGACGTCCACGCCCGGCACCGGCCGCCAGTCGCGCTCGGGCAGCCGGTGGAAGCCCAGCCGCCGGTAGAGGCGGTGCGCCGCGGCCATGTGCTCGGAGCTGCTCATCACCAGCCGCCGCGCGCCCAGCTCGCGCGCCCGCGCGATGACGGCGCGCACCAGGGCCTCGCCGACGCCGCGCCCGCGGGCCGGCGGGTCCACCGCGAGCATCCGGAACTCGATCTCGCCCGCCTCGCCGACCTCGGCGTACGGGGAGTCCGGCCGGGCGATCGTGACGGTGCCGAGCACCGCGCCCCCCTCGTCGACGGCCACCAGCAGCTCCGCCTGCCGCGCCCTGGTCCGCGCGTCGGCCAGCACGTCGGCGTAGCCGCCGGTGTGGCTGTCGATGTGCCGGTCGGCCCGGTAGGCGGCCACCGTGACGGCGCCGACCGCCGGCCACTCGTCCTCCCGCGCGGGTCTCACCACGACGTCGGCCATCGTCCCGGTCCTCCGATCGTCTGACGGTTGTCGCCCGGTGCAGTGTCCACGAGCGGTTCGGCGCGGGTCCATCCCCCGGCGCGACGGGGCGTCGAGCCGTGTGGTCGGTGGCGGGGGTCGTCGGTGGCGGGGCCGGCCGGGGGACGGTTCAGCGGTCGAGGTGCGCGTCGACCCGGGTCGCCTGCCGGTCTCCAACACCGGCCCGGTGGCGCCCACCGCGGTTCGGCTGCCCCGCGAGGAGGGGCCGGCGTCGACCTGGCGATGATGTCGGGATGACCTTGCCAGGAGCGATTCGACTGCCCGACGGCGCGATGGTGCGCGGACGGGGCTTACGGAACCCGACCCCTGAGGGGGAGCCGGACTACGGGCTCTACCTGGGATCGGCCCGGATGCGGCGGGCCCACTCGTTCACGTGGCCGCACGAGTGGGTCGAGTGGCCGGACTTCCGGCTGCCGCGCGACCACGAACGGGCCGTGTCGCTGATCAAGGACCTGCACGCGCGGGCGCTGGCCGGCGAACGGGTCGAGGTGGCGTGCGGCGGCGGGATCGGGCGCACCGGCACCACCGTGGCGTGCCTGGCCGTGCTGGCGGGCGTGCCGGCGGAGGAGGCGGTGGCGTGGACGCGCTCGCACTACCACCGGCGCGCGGTGGAAACGCCGTGGCAGAAGCGGTGGGTGGTGCGCTTCCCGCGGTAATCCGGTTGCGCCGCGCGCCCGGCGCGCTGTTGGGTGGTGCGGATCCGTGCTGTCGATCGAGGAGGTCGTTGGTCGTGCGAGCTGCTGTGCGCTTCCAGGGCATCGTCATCGCGCGCACGGAGGGCACGGCACTTGGCACGCACGCTCAACCTGGGGATCCTGGCGCACGTCGACGCCGGTAAGACCAGCCTGACCGAACGGCTGCTGCACGTCGCCGGCGCCGTCGACGAGGTCGGCAGCGTCGACGAGGGCAGCACCCGGACCGACACGCTCGCGCTGGAGCGGCAGCGCGGCATCACCATCAAGTCGGCCGTGGTGTCGTTCGTCGTCGGCGGCACCACCGTCAACCTGGTCGACACCCCCGGCCACCCCGACTTCATCGCCGAGGTGGAACGGGCGCTCGGCGTGCTCGACGGCGCGGTGCTGGTCGTCTCGGCGGTCGAGGGGGTGCAGCCCCAGACCCGCGTGCTGATGCGGGCCCTGCGGCGGCTGCGGATCCCGACGCTGGTGTTCGTGAACAAGGTGGACCGCGGCGGGGCGCGGCCCGAACGGGTGCTGCGGGAGGTCTCGACCCTGCTGACGCCCGCGGTCGTCGGCATGGGGGTCGTGCGGGACGCGGGGACGCGGGCCGCCGAGGTCGACTTCGGCGTGGCGGCCGACGCCCTGGAGGTGCTGGCCGAACGGGACGACGCGCTCCTGGCCGCTTACGCCGAGGGCGCGGCGGTGGACGTGTGGCCGGCGCTGGTGTCGCAGTCGCGGCGGGGGTGGGTGCACCCGGTGTACTTCGGGTCGGCGATCACGGGCGCCGGGGTGGGCGCGCTGGTCGACGGCCTGGTCGAGCTGCTGCCGGCGGCCGGTGGCGACCCGTCCGGGCCGGTGTCCGGGGTGGTGTTCAAGGTCGAGCGGGATGCGGCGGGCGAGCGGGTGGCGTTCGTGCGGTTGTTCTCGGGGACCGTGCGGGTGCGGGATCGCCTGGCGAGCGGGAAGGTCACGGCGATCGGGGTGTTCGCGCGCGGGGCCGAGGTGGTGCGGGCGGGGTCGATGGCGGCCGGGCAGGTGGCGAAGCTGTGGGGGCTGGGGGACGTCCGCGTCGGTGACCTGGTGGGGGTGGCGCCCGGCTCGGGGTCGCCTGGTTCGGGGTCGCTTGATTCGGGGTCGGTCGGTTCGGGGTCGGTCGATCGGGTGTCACCTGGTTCGGCGTACCGGTTCGCCCCACCGTCGCTGGAGGCGGTCGTGGTGCCCGCGCGGGAGGAGGACCGGGGCGCGCTGCACGCGGCGTTGGCGCAGCTGGCCGAGCAGGACCCGCTGATCGACGTGCGGCAGGACGACGTGCGGCGCGAGGTGTGGGTGTCGCTGTACGGGGAGGTGCAGAAGGAGGTCCTCGCCGCGACGCTGGCCGCGGAGCACGGTCTGGAGGTCGGCTTCCGGGAGACATCGGTCGTGTGCGTGGAGCGGCCGGTGGGGGTCGGGGAAGCGGTGGAGTTCATCAAGCAGGGTGACAACCCGTTCCTGGCGACGGTCGGTTTGCGGGTCGAGCCGGGCGAGGGGGTGTCGTTCCGGATCGGGGTGGAGCTGGGCTCGATGCCGTTCGCGTTCTTCCGCGCGGTGGAGGAGGCGGTGCGGGAGACGTTGGCGCAGGGGCTGTTCGGGTGGCCGGTGACGGGGTGCGCGGTGACGATGACGCGCGCGGGCTACTGGGCGCGGCAGTCGCACGCGCACGCGACGTTCGACAAGACCATGTCGTCCACGGCGGGGGATTTCCGGTTGCTGACCCCGTTGGTGCTGGTGGAGGCGTTGCGGGTCGCGGGGGTCGAGGTGCACGAGCCGGTGCACCGGTTCCGCTTGGAGGCGCCGGAGGAGGCGTTGGGGGCGGTCGGCCCGGTGATGGCGCGGCTCCGGGCGGTGCCCCTGTCCACCACGCCGTGGTTGGCCGAACCCCCGTCACGACCGCCCACCACGCAACCGCCCACCGCTCAGCCGGCCGCCGATCCACCTCGGTCACACGAACGAGTGATCGTCATCGAGGGCGAAATCCCGGCCGCGTCCGTTCACCCGCTCCAGCGCGAACTGCCCGCGCTGACTCGCGGCGAAGGCGTATTGGAGACCAGCTTCTCCCACTACTCCCCCGTGTCCGGCAGCCAGGTCCCGACGAGGTCGCGCACCGACCAGAACCCGCTCAACCGCAAGGAATACCTGCTGCGCACGACGCGGCGAACCGACTAGCGAAGGCTCCCACGCCCACCCTCCCGCCCCGCCGCCCTGTTCCCACCACCCCGAACCCGAACCGGCCCCGAACCCGGGCAGGAGCAACAGCCGGCTCCCGGCAGCGGAGGGCGGTTGCGGGGAGCGGCGGTGCAGGGACAGAGGGCAGCAGCGCGGGCGACCAGCCGGCGGGGGGGCGGCGCGGGGCCAGCCAGCGCGAGGGGCGGCCGGCGCGAGGGGCGGCCGGCGCGGGGACGGTGTGCGGGCGCCCGGGTGAGGGCGGTGGCAGGGGTGAGGCGACGTTGCGGTGGTGGTGTTGCGGTGATGGCGTGGGGGCTGCGGCGTAGCGATGCCGTGTGCGGGCGGCGGTGTGCCGTGCAGGTGGTCGGGTAGCGGTGCGACACGTGGGTGGGCGGGCGGAGCAGGGCGGGGTGGGGCGAGCGGAGCGGGGTGGTGGAGTGGGAGGGGGTGGTGGTGGGACGGGGCGGGGGTTGGTCGGGGCCTCATTCTTCAACCGATGGCCGTAACGGCGTTTTCGTACGTTGGGCGGCTGGTGCCACCCGATCGTGTGGGGGCGGCTCAGGGGTGTTCGGGTGGGGTGGGGGCCTCCTCTTCCACGATCGCCACCTTGGTCGCCGCCTCCGGGCCCTCCTCCAGCAGCACGCGGAACCCCGCTTCGTCCAGCACCGGCACCTTCAGCTGCACCGCCTTGTCGGCCTTCGACCCCGGCGCCTCCCCCACCACCACGAACGCCGTCTTCTTCGACACCGCCCCGGCGGCTTTCCCGCCCCTCCCGAGGATCGCCTCCTTGGCCTCGTCGCGCGAGAAGCCCTCCAGCGAACCCGTCACCACGATCGACAGCCCCTCCAGGTTCCTCGGCACCGAGGTGTCGCGCTCCTCCTCCACCCGCACCCCGGCGGCGCGCCACTTCTCGACCACCTCCTGCCGCCACGGGGTGTCGACCCACTCGCGCACGGCGGCGGCGATCGTGGGGCCCACGCCCTCCGCCGCCGCCAGCTCCTCCTCCGAGGCGGCCACGATGCGGTCGACCGAGCCGAACTCCCGGGCCAGCGCGCGGGCCGCCGTGGGGCCTACGTGGCGGACGGAGAGGGCCACCAGGATCCTCCACAGTGGACGTTCCTTGGCCGCCTCCAGGTTGTCCAGCAGCTTGGCGCCGTTCGCGGTGAGGGCGCCCTCCTTGGTGCGGAACAGGCCCACGGCCAGCAGGTCGTCGGCGGTCAGCGCGAACAGGTCGCCCTCGTCGCCGTACGCGTCCGAGTCGACCAGGGCCGCGGCCGCCTCGTAGCCCAGCACCTCGATGTCCAGCGCCGACCGCGACGCCAGGTAGGCGAGGCGTTCCCGCAGCTGGGCGGGGCACCCGGCCGCGTTGGGGCAGCGGATGTCGACGTCGCCCTCCTTCATGGGGCGCAGCACGTGGCCGCACTCCGGGCACGTCGTGGGCATCTCGAACTCGCGGGCGTCGGCGGGCCGCGCGTCGACCACCGGGCCGAGCACCTCGGGGATCACGTCGCCGGCCTTGCGGATCACGATGCGGTCGCCGATCAGCACGCCCTTGCGCTTGACCTCGCTCGCGTTGTGCAGGGTGGCCCGCGCGACCGTGGAGCCCGCCACCTTCACCGGCTCCATCACGGCGTAGGGGGTGACCCGGCCGGTGCGCCCGACCTGCACCTTGATGTCGAGCAGGGTGGTGGTCGCCTCCTCCGGCGGGTACTTGAACGCGATCGCCCAGCGCGGCGCGCGCGAGGTGCTGCCCAGCCTGCGCTGGAGCGCCACCTCGTCGACCTTGATCACCACGCCGTCGATCTCGTGGACGGCGTCGTGCCGGTGCTCGCCCCAGTACGCGACGTGCGCCTCGACGTCCTCGAACGCGGTGAGCACCTTCGTGTGCGGCGACGTGGGCAGGCCCCAGGCGCTGAGCGCCTCGTACGCCTCGGACTGCCTGGTCAGCTCGAAGCCCTCGCGCTTGCCGAAGCCGTGGCAGATCAGGCGCAGCCTGCGCGACGCGGTGACCTTGGGGTCCTTCTGCCGCAGCGAGCCGGCGGCGGTGTTGCGCGGGTTGGCGAACGGCGGTTTGCCCGCCTCGACCAGGCTGGCGTTGAGCTCCAGGAAGTCCTCCACGGCGAAGAACACCTCGCCGCGCACCTCGACCAAGTCGGGCACCGGGTACTCGTCGGTGCCGGTCAGGGTCTCGGGCACGTCCCGCAGCGTGCGGACGTTGAGCGTCACGTCCTCGCCGGTGCGCCCGTCGCCGCGGGTGAGCGCCCGGACCAGCCTGCCCCCCTCGTACAGCAGGTTGATCGCCAGGCCGTCGATCTTCAGCTCGCACAGCAGGTGGACGTCGTCACCGACCTCCCGGTGGACCCGCTCGAACCAGGCGCGCAGCTCGTCGGCCGAGAACGCGTTGTCCAGGCTGAGCATCCGCTCCAGGTGGTCGACCGCGGTGAACTCGGTGGAGAAGGTGCCGCCGACGCGCTGGGTGGGCGAGTCGGGCGTGACCAGGCCGGGGTGGGCCTCCTCCATGGCCTCCAGCCGGCGCAGCAGCGCGTCGAACTCGCCGTCACTGATCGTGGGCGCGTCCTTGACGTAGTAGCGGAACTGGTGGTCGCGCACCACCTCCGCGAGGGCGGCGTGCGCCTCCCGCGCGTCGGCGGGCACGTCCTCGACGCCCTCGGCGGGGAGCTCGGCCGGGTTCAACGGGTCGCTGCTGGTCACGCGGTCAGCCTAGCCAGGGGGTATGACAATTTCAGGAGGGGCGCTCACCTGTGCCGCGGATGAGGTCGCGGAATTCCAGCAGGCCGATCGCGCCCTCCGGTTCGGTCACCGCGGTCTCCACCCGGCCGAGGCGTTCACCGGCCAACCGCTCACCGAGCGTGACGTCCAGGGGGAGGAACGTCAGCCGTTCCCGGGACGCGTCGTCGAGGTCGGCGAAACCGGGGTGCCAGACGGCGACGTCGACCAGGCCGTCGGACACCTGCGCCGCCACCCGCACGTCCGCCAGCCGCAGCCGCCGCGGGCCGAGGTTGATCGTCACCTCCGTCGGGTCCGGCACGGGCGGCACCGAGTCGTGGTACTCCCAGATCATGTCCTCGGCGGGCGCGGCGGCGATCCAGGCGTCGGTCCACGGCCGCAGCCGCGGGTCCTCCTGGCCGGTGACCACGAGCGCGTAGATGGCCCGGTGCCCGCGTTCGAGGGAGAAGCGCAGGTCGGGGTGGACGTCGGCGACGAGTTCGGCGAGCCGGTCCTCGACCCGTTCGGGGGCGCGGTCGCCGAGCGCCGCGCTCACCGAGGGCAGCAGGTCGTGCCACGCGGCCCAGAACGCGGCCGCCGCCTCGTCCGGGTTGGGCAGGTGGACGGGCTCGGGGTCGGGCTCTCGGCGTCGGCGGAACCAGCTCATGGCCCCATTGAACTACGCGCCCCGGCGGGTGGTGTGGGCGCGCAGCAGGTCGGCGTTGAGGCGGGCGATGGTGGTGAGCGGGATGCCCTTGGGGCAGGCGACCGCGCACTCGCCGGTGTTGGTGCAGCCGCCGAACCCGGCCGCGTCGTGCTCGTCGACCATGTCGCGCGCCCGAGACCACCGCTCGGGCTGGCCCTGCGGCAGCACGCCCAGGTGGGTGGCCTTGGCGGCGGTGAACAGCATGGCCGACCCGTTGGGGCAGGCCGCCACGCACGCGCCGCAGCCGATGCAGGCCGCCGCCTCGAACGCGGTGTCCGCGTCGGGTTTGGGCACGGGCACCGCGTGGGCGTCCGGGGCGCTGCCGGTCGGCACGCCGACGTACCCGCCGGCGGCCACGACGCGGTCGAGCGCCGACCGGTCCACGACCAGGTCGCGCACCACCGGGAACGGCCCGGCGCGCCACGGTTCGACGGTGATCACGTCGCCGTCGCGGAAGTGGCGCAGGTGCAGCTGGCAGGCGGTGGTGGCGCGCTGCGGCCCGTGCGCCTCGCCGTTGATGACGACGCCGCACGCGCCGCAGATGCCCTCGCGGCAGTCGTGGTCGAACGCCACGGGCCGCTCGCCGGAGGTGATCAGCCGCTCGTTGAGCACGTCGAGCGCCTCCAGGAACGACATGTCCGGCGACAGGCCGTCCACGGCGTAGTCGACCAGCCGCCCGGTGGGGCCGTGCTGCCGCCAGATCCTCAGGATGAGTTTCACGCGTAGCTCCTGGTGGTGGGCGTGACGTGCTCGAAGACGAGTTCTTCCCGGTGCAGCACGGGCGGTCGGCCCACGCCGGTGTGCTCCCAGGCTGCGACGTAGGAGAAGCGGTCGTCGTCGCGCAGCGCGTCGCCGCCGGGGGTCTGGCTCTCGGTCCGGAAGTGGCCGCCGCAGGACTCGGCGCGGTGCAGGGCGTCCACGCACATCAGCTCGGCCAGCTCCAGGAAGTCGGCGACGCGGCCCGCCTTCTCCAGCTCCTGGTTGAGGTCGGCGCCCTCGGGCACCAGCACCCGCTGCCAGAACTCCTCGCGCAGCTGCGGGATGCGCTCCAGCGCCTTGCGCAGGCCGGCCTCGTCGCGCTCCATGCCGCACTCGTCCCACATGAGCCGCCCCAGCTCGCGGTGGAACGACTCGACCGTGCGGTCGCCCCGCACCGCCAGCAGCGCCTTGAGCCGACCGCGCACCTCGGACGCCGTGTCGGCCACGGCCGGGTGGTCGGCGGTCACGGGGTCGAACGGCGCGTCGGCCAGGTAGTCGCCGATCACGCCCGGCAGCACGAAGTAGCCGTCCGCGAGGCCCTGCATCAGCGCGCTGGCGCCGAGCCGGTTCGCGCCGTGGTCGGAGAAGTTCGCCTCGCCGATCACGTATAGGCCGGGGATGGTCGACCGCAGGTCGTAGTCCACCCACAGGCCGCCCATGGTGTAGTGCACGGCCGGGTAGATGCGCATCGGCTGCCGGTACGGGTCGTCGCCGGTGATGCGCTCGTACATCTCGAACAGGTTGCCGTAGCGCTGCTCCACCACGTCGCGGCCGAGGCGGGCGAGGGCGTCGGCGAAGTCCAGGTACACGCCGCGCTGCTCGTCGGAGGCGTTCTTCGCGGCGCGGGAGGCGATGTCGCGGGGCACGAGGTTGCCGAAGCTCGGGTACAGGCGCTCCAGGAAGTAGTCGCGCTCGGCCTCGGGGACGTCGCCGGGCGCGCGGCGGTCGTCCCGGTCGCGCGGCACCCACACGCGGCCGTCGTTGCGCAGCGACTCGCTCATCAGGGTGAGCTTGGACTGGTGGTCGCCGCTGACCGGGATGCACGTCGGGTGGATCTGGGTGAAGCACGGGTTGGCGAACAGCGCGCCGCGGCGGTGGGCCCGCCAGATCGCGGTGGCGTTGCTGCCCTTGGCGTTGGTGGACAGGTGGAACACGTTGCCGTAGCCGCCGGTGGCGAGCACGACGGCGTCCGCGAGGTGCGTGGACACCTCGCCGGTGACGAGGTCGCGCGCCACGATGCCGCGGGCCCGGCCGTCGACCACGACCAGGTCCAGCATCTCGGTGCGCGCGTGCACCTCGACGCGGCCGGCCGCGACCTGGCGGGACAGGGCCTGGTAGGCGCCCAGCAGGAGCTGCTGCCCGGTCTGGCCGCGGGCGTAGAAGGTGCGGGACACCTGGGCGCCGCCGAAGGACCTGGTGTCGAGCAGGCCGCCGTACTCGCGGGCGAACGGCACGCCCTGCGCCACGCACTGGTCGATGATCTCCACGCTGATCTGCGCGAGCCGGTGCACGTTCGACTCGCGGGAGCGGAAGTCGCCGCCCTTGACGGTGTCGTGGAACAGCCGCCACACGCTGTCGCCGTCGTTGCGGTAGTTCTTGGCGGCGTTGATGCCGCCCTGCGCGGCGATGCTGTGGGCGCGGCGCGGGCTGTCCTGGTAGCAGAACGACGTGACGCGGTAGCCCAGTTCGGCGAGCGTCGCCGCGGCCGAACCGCCGGCCAGGCCCGTGCCGACCACGATCACCGAGCGGTTGCGCCGGTTCGCGGGGTTGACCAGGCGCGCGGAGAAGCGGCGGCGGTCCCAGCGCTGCTCGACGGGGCCCCCGGGCACGCGCTGGTCGTGGAGGGGCGCGCCCTCGGTGTAGGGGTTTTCCGGCATGTCAGCTCACCAACCCGGTGAAGACGGCGAAGGGGACGGACAGGAAGCCCGCGGCGAGGGCGGTGGCGGTGACCAGGCCGATCGCGCGGGAGGTGGTGACGCCCAGGCTCCGGGTCGCGCTCCACACGCCGTGGCGGACGTGGAGGGCGAGGGCGAGGACCGCGACGGTGTAGGCCAGCACCACGTACCAGTGCCGGAAGTCCGCCACCACGTTCGCGTGGATCTCGCCGGGCACGCCGTGCGGGTTGAGCCACCCGGCGGTCAGGTCGAGCAGGTGGTAGACCACGAACAGGGCGATGACCACGCCGCCCCAGCGCATGGTGCGGGCCGCGTAGCCGCCCCGGACGGGCCGCCGGTGGGCGTAGCGGCCGCGGGCGCGGCGGGCCCGCGCGGTGAGCTGGTACGCGGCGGTGAAGTGCAGCGCGACGGCCACGAGCAGGGCGGCCCTGGTCGGCCAGACGGCGCCGACCTCGCGCAGCCACCGGCCGTAGCCGTCGATCGCACCCGGGCCGGAGAAGATCGTGAGGTTGCCGAGCATGTGCGCGACGACGTACAGCAGCAGCACCGCGCCGGTGACCGCCATGACGGCTTTCTTGCCGACGGTGGTGCGGTAGAGCCGGATCGTGTCCACGCGCCAGACGTTAGGAACGCGCTCCACGAGTCGTCCAATACATCGTGGGCTGCCTGTGGATAGCCTGGGGCTATGACGCTCCAGCAGCTCGCGTACTTCCTGGCAGTGGCCAGGACGCGGCACTTCACGCGCGCCGCGGCGGAGGTGCGTGTGGCGCAGCCCTCACTGTCCAAGCAGATCCACGCGCTGGAGAAGGAGCTGGGCGCGGCGCTGTTCAGCCGGGCCCGCGGCAACATCTCGCTGACGCCCGCGGGCGAGGCGCTGCTGCCGGTGGCGAGCCGCATCCTGTCCGATGTGGACACGGCGCGGCTGGAGGTGGCCGAGCTGGTGGGGCTGCGGCGCGGGCGCGTGCGGGTGGGCGCGACGCCGAGCCTGTGCGGCAGCCTGTTCGCGGACGTGATCAAGCGCTACCACGACGCCTACCCCGGCGTGCGCGTGTCGGTGACCGAGGGCGGGTCGCGGGACCTGGTGACCGCGCT
Organism: Actinosynnema sp. NPDC059797; assembly: GCF_042732085.1. Taxonomy (NCBI): domain Bacteria; kingdom Bacillati; phylum Actinomycetota; class Actinomycetes; order Pseudonocardiales; family Pseudonocardiaceae; genus Actinosynnema; species Actinosynnema sp. NPDC059797. Next base: position 54,311 of record NZ_JBHWIE010000007.1, on the reverse strand, counting down.
GGAGGCGGGCGACCTGGACCTGGCGCTGGTGATCGTGTCGCCCGCCGACGCGGACCGGGCGCTGACCGTGGTGCCGGTGCTGCGGGAGGAGCTGGTGGTGGCCTCGGCGGAACCGCTGGGCGTGCCCCGGATGCGGTGGACCGACCTGCGCGGGCAGCCGCTGGTGATGTTCCGGCCCGGCTACGACCTGCGGGAGACCACGCTGGCCGAGTGCCGGCGGGCCGGGTTCGAGCCGGTGTTCGCGGTGGAGGGCGGCGAGATGGACGCGGTGCTGCGGTTCGTGGAGGTCGGGCTGGGCGTGGCGGTCGTGCCGTCGACGGTGCTGGCCGCGCGGTCGCTGCACGGCACGCCGCTGACGCCGGGCGCGGGGCGGACCGTCGCGCTGGCGCACCGCACCGACGCGGCGCCGACGTCGGCCGGGCGGGCGTTCCGGGAGGTGCTGCTGGGGTTCCTGCGCGGCGCGGAGCTGCCGGCCGGCGTGCGCGCGGTGGGGTCGTAGGCGGCGGGGCTGGGGGCCGGCGGGCGCGTGGACCGGCGGGCGCGTGGGCTGGAGGCTCGTGGGCTGGAGGCTCGTGGGCTGGGGTGGTCGTAGGCTGCGGGGCGTGTTGATCAGACGTGAGACGCCCGCCGACGTCGAGGCGATCCGGGCCGTGACCGAGGCCGCGTTCGCGGCGAACCCCGGCGGGGAGGCGCGGCTGGTCGGCGAGCTGCGGGCCGACCCGGGGTGGATCCCGGCGCTGTCCCTGGTGGCCGAGGCGGACGGCGAGGTCGTGGGGCACGTGGTGTGCACGCGGGGTTCGGTGGGCGGCGCGCCGGCGCTGGGGCTGGGGCCGTTGAGCGTGCTGCCCGCGCGGCAGCGCGCCGGCGTGGGCAAGGCGCTGGTGCACACCGCGCTGGGCGTGGCGGACGGCCTGGGCGAGCCGCTGGTCGCCCTGCTCGGCGACCCCGACTACTACTCCCGCTTCGGCTTCCGCCCCGCCGCGGACCTGGGCATCACGCCCCCGGTCCCCGAGTGGACCCCGTACTTCCAGGTGCGCCCGCTGACCACCTACCACTCCGGCCTGCGCGGCGAGTTCCACTACGCCACCCCGTTCACCCGCCTCTGACCCCGCGCGAGTCGTACGTCCCGGACCGTCGTGTCGTACGTCCAAGACCCCCGAGTTCAGCGTTCGCGACGTCCTGAACGTTGAACTCGGGGGTCGCGAACGTACGACTCGCGGGGTCTGGGCGTACGACTCGCGGGGTTACCAGGTTTCCGGGGGTTCGGTGAAGGACTTGGCCAGGTCGCGGGTCAGGGCCAGGGAGCGGCGCAGCCACGAGGCGCTCGCGCCGGCCAGGCCGCAGGTCGGGGTCGCGACGGCGTGCGTGCCTAGGATGTCGCGCGGGAAGCCCAGGCGGTCCACCAGGGTCAGGGCGGGGTCCGCGAGGGACTTCAGGGTCGGCGGCCGGGTCGGGTCGGTGCCGGGGGTCAGCCCCAGGAACAGCCGGGTCTTCTCCTCCCAGGCCTCGCCGACCTCGTCCCAGCTCGTCTCGTCCAGCGCGGTCACGTCGAACGAGACGGCGCGCGCGCCCGCCCGGCGCATCAGGGTGATGGGCGGGCGCGGCGCGCAGCAGTGCACGACCACGTCGGCCTCCACCGCCTCGACGACGGCCTGGAGGGTGGCCTGGGCCTCGGGCTCGGGGACGGCGGGGACCGTGCCGAGCTTGGACGGCGTGGGCAGCAGGCCGCGCAGCACGGCGGGCAGCGCCGGTTCGTCCAGCTGCACCACGACCCGCGCGCCGGTGCGCCTGGCGACCTCGGCGACGTGCCGGTTGAGCCCCTCGGCGAGCGACGCGGTGAACTCGCGCAGCGCGCCCCGGTCGGTGAGCACGCGGTGGCCGCGCGGCAGCTCGACGCTCGCGGTGAGCGTCCACGGCCCGGCGGCCTGGACCTTGACCACCTCCGGCGGCGCGGGGTCGGCCGCCTCCTCGAACGCGTCGAGGTCGCGGCGCATCAGGTCCACGGCCCGCCGGTGGTCCCGGCCGGGGTGGGCGGCCGTCCGGTAGCCGGAGGGGACCACCTCGACCGGCAGGTCGACCAGCAGGCCGGCCGTGCGGCCGATCATGTCCGCGCCGACGCCCCGCGCGGGCAGCTCGGGCAGGTGCGGCAGGTCGGGCAGCTCGCCGAGCACCACTCGGGCGGCTTCCAGGGGGTCGGTGCCGGGCAGCGAACCGATGCCGGTCGCGGTGCCGGCGGGCCAGGGGGGTGCGTCCACCGGCCCAGTCTCCCATTCACGGGTTCCGGCGCGTGTACGACGAAAAGGTCTAGACCCATTGACGCGGTGGTCTAGGCCACCTACCGTCACCTTGTCGGTGCTGACAGTCGCGAGGGCACCGCCGAGAACGTGGTGTGGGGGCGTGCCGCGCCCCACGCTCCCGCACCACTCCCACCCCGTTCCCCCCTGCACGGGAGTAGGTGCGATGTCGTCTTCGATGCGCAAGGTCCTGTCCGCGTTGGCGGCGGGCGCCGCCGCGGTCGTGACCGCCGGACTGCTGCTGACCGCCCCCGCGGGCGCCGCCCCGACGCCCACCGCGGTGTTCGGGCAGGACTCCTCGTGGAGCTCCGGCTACCAGGGCAGGTTCACCGTCACCGCCGGCTCCGCGCCGATGACCGGGTGGAAGGTCGAGTTCGACCTGCCCCCGGGCACCACCCCGGGGTCGTACTGGGACGCGTCGCTGACCAGCAGCGGCACCCACCACGCGTTCACCAACCGCGAGTACAACGGGTCCCTGGCGGCCGGCGCGTCGGCGTCGTTCGGCTTCCTGGTCAACGGCTCGGGGCTGCCGCAGAACTGCAAGCTCAACGGCCAGCCCTGCACCGGTGGCACGACGACCACCAGCACGACCACGACGACGACCACCACCACGACGACCACGACGACGACGACGACGACCACGACTTCGAGTGACGGCCCGGCGCCGCCCGGCGGCCTGAAGTCCGCGCCGTACGTGGACATCACCATGCCCACGCCGTCGTTGGAGTCCGTGGCGCGGGCGACCGGCCAGAAGGTGTTCACGCTCGCGTTCGCGCTCGCCGACAGCACCGGCTGCAACCCGTCGTGGGGCGGCACCATCCCGATCAACGACAGCCGGATCGTCAACGACGTGCGCGCGCTGAAGGCCCTCGGCGGCGACGTCGTCGTGGCCACCGGCGGGGCCGCCGGCCCGTACCTGGAGTACTCCTGCGCCACCGCCGACGCCCTGCTCGCGGCGTACAAGAAGGTCCTGGACGCGGTCGGCAGCAACCACCTGGACGTGGACGTCGAGGCCACCATCCCGCACGACCTGGTCAACACCGCGCTGAAGAAGCTCCAGACCGAGCGCGGCACGGCGATCAGCTACACCATGCGCGTGCAGGGCGACGACTACGGCATGGACCCGTACTCGGTGCAGGTCCTCCAGAACGCGGCGGCGAAGGGCCTCACCGTCCTGGTGAACCCGATGACCATGGAGTTCGGCTCCTCCCGCGCGGACTGGGGCGACGCCGTCATCGCGGCCGCCGAGAGCAGCCTGCGGCAGATGAAGCAGATCTGGCCCGCCAAGTCGGACGCCGAGCTGAAGCGGCTGCTCGGGGTCACCCCCATGATCGGCCGCAACTTCAACGGCAAGGTGTTCACCCAGGCCCACGCGCGCAAGCTGGTGAGCTGGGCGAACACCAACAAGATCGGGCTGCTGGGGTTCTGGTCGGTCGGCCGCGACAACGGCGGCTGCCCGGGTGGCGGCATCTCGCCGACGTGCAGCAGCATCGCCCAGTCCCAGTACGAGTTCACCAACATCTTCAAGGGCTTCACGGGCTAGCCCAGCAGGATCAGGACGCCTATCGCGATCAGCACGACCGGCAGCACCACGTGGCCCCAACGGCTCAGGGCGCGGGCGATCACGGGACGCGTGGCGAACCAACGGCCGGCCGCGCACCAGACCGCCACCAGCACCAGGAAGACGACCACGTACGGGGTCACGCCCGTGGTGGCGAACACCGGCACGTAGACGCCGATGTTGTCGCCGCCGTTGGCCAGGGTCACCGCCGCGACGCCCAGCGCCCCGGTCGCGGCGGGCTCGTCGTCGTCGGCGCCGCCGCGCCACGCCCGCCACGCCGCCTTGAGACCCAGCGCCAGCGGCAGCAGGCCCAGCCACGGCAGCGCCGACGGCGGCAGCAGGGTCGCGCCCAGGGCCGCCGCCACGGCCACCGCCAGGATCGCCGCGAACCCCGCGTACTGGCCGAGCACCACCCGCCACGGCGGCACCCCGCGGGCGAAGAACAGCGCGAGCAGCACGATGTCGTCGACGTTGGTCACGGCGAACAACCCGACGGCGCGGAGGACGTCCAACACGAGCCGAACCCTAAGGTGCCGGGTCGGGGGAACGGCACGGCCGCCACGGTCCGGTGACCGTGGCGGCGCGGGCGGGGATCGACGTCCCGGCCCCGTGCGGGAGGGCGGCGGGCCGGCCGGGCGCTCAGGCCGAGCGCCGCAGGCCCAGCACCTGGAGCGTGACGAAACCGAGCACGGCGAGCGCCTGGGCGACGATCACGAAAACCCCCAGGCCGGTCACCGGGAACCAACCGGCGAACGCGGTGAGGAAGCTGTCCACCACCCACAGCGAATTGCCGATCACCACCACCGCGACCAGCGGCCGGATCGGGCGCACGCCCAGCAGGAAGACGCCGATCCCGTAAGCGACCAGGAATGCGCCGAGACCGAGGGTCAAACCCCGCGGCAGGCCCAGCGGGAGGTCGATCAGGAGCGCGAGCAGGCCCAGGCCGCCCGAGGCGACGCCGTCGAGCTTGAGCGCGAAGCGGAGGAGGTCGTCGTTGCGGACTTCAGTGGTCGTCATGGCACCGAGACTGGCCCCCGCGGCACTGCCGGCGGTACGGCGAACGCTGCCAACGACTGCCAATCCCTAGTCGCCGACCTGGGCGGACAGGTCCTCGGCCACCAACCTGGCCCCCGCGTTCTGCCAGTTGTGCAGGGTCCGCTCCGGCACCTGGTCGACGAACCACGCGAGCGCCCGCCGGGCCACCGGGTCGAGGTCCTCCCGCTTGGTCCGCCTGCTGTAGGGGCGGATGCCGGCCACGTAGTAGAAGTACAGCGCGTTGTAATGCCGCCATTCGTCGCTGGTGCCGAAATCGCCGTCACGCGGTTTGAGGCGCGAAATGCTCTCCAGCAACAGCGCCTTCAACTCGGCGGCGCGTTCCAGCGGTTGGTCGGGCGCGCCGCGCGCGGCCAGTCTCGCGTCGATCACCGGCAATTGCGTCAACGGGCTGGCGACGAGTTTCCCGAGGTCGCCGTAATTGCTCAACGCGCGCCTGGTGAGCTTGGCGAACTCGGCCGGGTCGAGCGGCGCGCGGCGGGGCAGCGCCTCGGCGGCCTCGCGCAGCTCCGCCCGCGAGTCGGCCACGTCGGGCACCGCGACCCGGTCGACCAGCAGCGCCAGCGGGTTCGCCAGCACCTGCACCGCGATCGCGGCGGCCACCGTGCCGTGGAGCAGGGGCACCAGCCGGTCGTCGAGGAACAGCGCCACCTGACCGCCGAACACCAGCGCCAACCCGGCCGCGCCGAGCAGCGACCGGACCATGTCGGCCCGCACCGCCTCGCCCTCGTCGAACGCGTCCGCCACCGCCACGACCACGCCGAACAGCAGCAGGTCGACGCCCGCCGAGGCGAGCACCACGACCTCCGGCAGCACGTCGAGCAGCAGCACCGCGCAGCTGAGCCCGAACATGATCGTCGCCACGACCAGCAGCCCCCGTCGCAGCCTGACGCACAGCGCCACCGCGACGGCCAGCGGCGCCAGCACCACCCAGGGCGCGAACCACGCCGCCACCAGCAGCGGCGCCGCGCTCCAGCGCCACCAGCGGTCGTGGCGCGCGGGCAGCCAGCACACCACCGCGCCCGTCCACGCCACCGCGGGCACGGCCAGCGCCGCCGGGGGCACCGGCAGGACGATCACCAGCGCGTAAGCGAGTAGCCCGAACGAGGCTCGCTGGATCAGGGGCTTCCGCGGGTTCCTCGTCACCAGATAGAGCCCGAGCCACCAGGCCAACCCGAACGCCACCACCGCCACCGCGATCACCAAGGGATCCTACGGTTGCCCTTGCTGGGACCATGTGCGTCATGCCCGTCGAGCTGACGCTGCACAAGGCCGCCGCGGAGGTGGCGCGCGGTGACCTCGCCAGCGTGCTGCGCGCGCGGCAGCGGCTGATCGGGCTGGTCACCAGCTACCCGGACCGGCTGGACCTGCGGGACCGCCTGGCGGAGGTGTACCGGGTGCTCGGCGACGCCGCCCAGGCCGGCCGGTGGAGCTACCTGTCCGAGGACCGGGACGAGGCCGAGGTGGCCGCGTTCGAGCGCGCCTACCGCACCCCGATGGCCCGATTAACGGCCCTGAACTGGACCGGCGGCGAGCGGGCCGCCGGCACCCGGACCGCCCGGGAGCGGCTGGTGGCGCTGCACAGCGCCGCGAACGTGCAGCTGCGCGAGGAGCTGCTGGTCGCCGACGACCGCGACTCCTCCTGGGCGGCCAACGCGCTGGTGCTGCTCGGCCTGGTGGTCGCGCTGCTGTGCTTCGTGGTCGGCGCGGTGACCATCGTCATGTCGGCCTACAGGTGGCTCGCCGGGTGAGCGCATCCTGGGTGCATGAACCCCGACGCAGCCGCCCCCGACCCAGCCGCCCCCGCCCCAGCCGACGTCGCCGCCGCCGCGGACCGCATCCGCCCCTACGCCCGCCGCACGCCGCTGTGGCGCACCGAGGTCGACGGCCGACCGCTCGTGCTCAAGCTGGAGCACCTCCAGCTCACCGGCTCGTTCAAGCTGCGCGGCGCGCTGAACGCCCTGCTCACCGCCGAATCACCTGATCGTGTGGTCACGGCCTCCGGCGGCAACCACGGCCTGGGCGTGGCCGAGGCCGCCCGGCAGCTCGGCCTGCCCGCCACGGTGTTCGTGCCGGTGGGCGCGCCGGAGGGCAAGGTGCGGCGGATCGAGGCCGCGGGCGCGAAGCTGATCCGGCACGGCGAGACCTACGCGGAGGCCGTGCTGGCGGCGCGGGAGGCGCCGGGGCACTACGTCGAGGCCTACGACTCCCCCGCCGTCGTCGCGGGTCAGGGCACCGTGGCGGCGGAGGTCGTGGCGGACGCGCCGGACGTGGACGCCATCGCGGTGGCCGTCGGCGGCGGCGGGTTGGCGGCGGGCACGGCCCTCGGCGCGGCCGGGCGGCCGGTCGTCGCGGTGGAGCCCGAGCGGTGCCGCGCCCTGAACCGCGCGTTCGAGGCGGGCCGGCCGGTGGACACCGAGGTCGTCTCGGTCGCCGCGTCCGCGCTCGGCGCCACGCGCGTGGGCGAGGTCCCGTTCCGGGTGCTGAGGGCGCACGACGTGCGGTCGGCGCTCGTGTCCGACGCCGAGCTGCTGGCCGCCCGCGACCGCCTGTGGGAGGACTTCCGGCTGGCCGTCGAACCGGCGGCGGCCGTGCCGTTCGCCGCGTGGCTGGCCGGGCGCGTGCCCGGCGAGACGGCGTGCGTCGTGCTGTGCGGCGCGAACACGGACTGGACGCCGTGAGGCCGCGGAGGGCCCCACGGCGCCCCGTTCCCTAGCGGCCCCGGTGCGGGGACGGGCAGGACACGACCGGTGGGGCGTCGCCCAGGCGGCGGCGCGCCACCCGGTCGTCCGACCCCCGGGACTGGACCGGCACGTCGACCTCGGCCACCGGTTCCAGCTGCTCCACCCGTTCCACCAGCACCTCGACCCGGGCCAGCAGGTCCGCCCACTCGGCCCGGTGCCGGCGCTCCCGGACCACCCACTGCAACGTCCGCGCCTCGGCCCGCAGCCGCTCGTGCTGCTCGGCCGTCAGGCGTTGCGCGGACGGGTGGTCGACCTTGCTCCCCAGCACACCCACCCGGATTTCGACGTCCGCCAGCGAGCGTCGTCGTCGTTCGTTGTCATGCGGCACACCCAGCAGTGTCTCAGGCCGCACCGACAAAAATCCGTCAACCCGTCGAGCTGATGGTCGCGCTCGCCAGGACCAGGTCGCCCGCCACCGGGTCCGGCCGGTACACCGCGACCGCCTGACCAGGCGCGACGCCGCTCAGCGGCTCGCGCAGGCGCACCAGCAGCTCCTCGCCGACGAGTTCGGCGACGGCGGGCGCGAGGCCGCCGTGCGCGCGCACCTGCGCCACGCACTCCACCGGGCCGTCGAACTCGACCCGGGTCACCGGCCGCCGCGCCACGATCTCGGTGACCTTCAGCCTTTCGGCCGAACCGACCCGGACCGTCCCGGTCACCGGCTCCAGCGACAGCACGTAGCGGGGCCGCCCGTCGGGCGCGGGCGCGTCGATGCCCAGGCCCTTGCGCTGGCCGACGGTGAACTCGTGCACGCCCGCGTGCCGCCCGAGCACCGCGCCGGTGGTGTCGTCCACGAGCAGGCCGGGCTGCTCGCCCAGCCGCCTGGTCAGGAAGCCGCGGGTGTCGCCGTCGGGGATGAAGCAGATGTCGTGGCTGTCGGGCTTGCGGGCGACCTGGAGGCCGAGCCGGTCGGCCTCGGCCCGCACCTCGGCCTTGGTCGAGCCGCCCAGCGGGAACAGGGCGTGCGCGAGCTGCTCGCGGGTCAGCGACGCCAGCACGTAGGACTGGTCCTTGCCGTCGTCGGCGGACCGGCGCAGCTCCACCCGTCCGTCCACAGTGGACAGTCGGGCGTAGTGGCCGGTGCACACCGCGTCGAAGCCCAGCGCGACCGCCTTGTCCAGCAGCGCCTCGAACTTGATCTTCTCGTTGCACCGCAGGCACGGGTTGGGCGTGCGGCCCGCCGCGTACTCGGCGACGAAGTCCTCCACCACGTCCTCGGTGAACCGCTCCGCGAAGTCCCACACGTAGAACGGGATGCCGAGCACGTCCGCCGCGCGCCGCGCGTCCCGGGCGTCCTCCAGCGTGCAGCAGCCCCGCGCGCCGGTGCGCAGCGTGCCGGGCTTGGCCGACAGCGCCAGGTGCACGCCGGTCACGTCGTGCCCGGCCGCCACCGCCCGCGCCGCCGCCACGGCGGAGTCCACCCCGCCGCTCATCGCCGCCAGCACCCGCATGCCCGTCACACCTCCGCCTTCGTCCGCTTGAGGCCCGCGATGCCCGCCGTGCGGGCCCGCTCGACCACCGGGCCGATCACCTCGACCAGCTCGTCCACCTCGGCGCGCGTCGAGGTGTGCCCGAGGGAGAACCGCAGCGAGCCGCGCGCCGCCACCGGGTCCACGCCCATGGCCAGCAGCACGTGGCTGGCCTGCGCCACGCCCGCCGTGCACGCCGAGCCGGTCGAGCACTCGACGCCCTTCGCGTCCAGCAGCATCAGCAGGCTGTCGCCCTCGCAGCCCGGGAAGGTCAGGTGCGCGTTGCCGGGCAGCCGGCGCACCGGGTCGCCGTTCACCACCGCGTCCGGCACCACCGCGCGCACCCGCTCGACCAGCTCGTCGCGCAGCGCGGCCAGCTCGACCGCCGCGCGCGGCTGCTCGTCCACCGCGTGGCGCACGGCCGCCGCCAGGCCCGCGATCGCCGGCACGTCCAGCGTGCCCGAGCGCACCTCGCGCTCCTGGCCGCCGCCGTGCAGCAGGGGCGTGGCGGCCACGTCGCGGCCCAGCAGCAGCGCGCCGACGCCGTAGGGCCCGCCGACCTTGTGGCCGGTCACGGTGAGCGCCGAGGCGCCCGACGCGGCGAAGTCCAGCGGCACGGCGCCCAGGGCCTGGACCGCGTCGGTGTGGAACGGCACGCCGCGCGCCGCCGCCAGTGCGGCCAGCTCGGGCACCGGGTTGATCGTGCCGACCTCGTTGTTCGCCCACATCACGGTGACCAGGGCGACGTCGTCGCCCAGCGCCTCGTCCAGCATCTCGGGGTGGATCCGGCCGAGGTGGTCCGGCTCCAGCCAGGTGACCTCGGCGCCCTCGTGGTCGACCAGCCACTGCACCGCGTCCAGCACGGCGTGGTGCTCGACCGACGAGGCCACGATCCGCTTGCGGCCGGTCGCGCGGCGGGACCAGTAGGCGCCCTTGACGGCGAGGTTGTCGCTCTCCGTGCCGCCGCTGGTGAAGATCACCTCGGAGGGGCGGGCGCCGAGCGCGTCGGCGATGTCCTCGCGGGCCTCCTCGACCGCGCGCCGCGCCCGCCGACCCGAGGTGTGCAGCGAGGAGGCGTTGCCCGTGGTGGACAACGCCCGCGTCATCGCCTCGATCGCCTGCGGGAGCACCGGGGTCGTGGCGGCGTGGTCGAAGTAGGCCATCAGTCTCCCAGGGTAGCCGGGCGCAGCCGTCCGGCGAGCACCGCACCGAGCACCGCCAGCCCCGCCATCAGCAGGTCGAACGGCAGCACGGCCGCCGTGGGCGCGTCGGCGGAGGCCACCGAGGCGATCAGCACCCCGCCCAGGCCGACCAGCAGCGCCGACCCGAGCATGTCGCTGATCTGGAGCGCCGCCGAGTTGAAACCCCGGTCGACGTCGGAGGACGCCGCCAGCGTGAGCACGCTCAGGCTCGACATCGCCAGGCCCATCCCGGCGCCCGCGACCGCCCACAGGACCGGTGTCGCCCACGCCGGGCCCCACTCCGGTGCGATGAGCGTCACCCCCGCGATGCCCGCGGCGCTGAGCGCGAAACCCCGGCGGACGAACGCCTCCCGCGGGTGGTCCGGCCGGCGGGACTGCCACCAGGCGGCCGTGGACCAGCCGAGCGCGCTCATGGTGAGCGGGATGCCCGCGGCGATCGCCGAGTAACCGTGCACGGAGGTCAGCGTCAGCGGGATGAACGCCTCGGCGGCGAAGAACGACCCGGCGAGCAGGCCGCGGGCCAGGATCGTCATGGGCAGGCCGGGGCGGGCGGTGAGCGTGCCCTTGGGCAGCAGGACCCGGAGGGAGGGCACCAGCGCGACCAGGCCGGCCAGCCCGACCAGCAGGTTCAGCCCGCGCGGGTGCTGCGCGGCCCAGCTCAGCGCCGCGACGCCCGCGCCCGCGCCGAGCGCCGCGAGCGGCAGGCCGCGCCGGGCGTTGCGGTCGGGGTTGTGCGGGGGCAGGTCCCGCAGCACGGGCACCAGCAGCAGCACGCCCAGCAGCACGAACGGCGCCAGGCCCAGGAACACCCAGCGCCAGCTCAGCACCTCGGTCAGCCACCCGGACAGCGCCGGGCCGACCAGCGAGGGCACCACCCACGCCGAGGCCAGCAGCCCGAACACGGCGGGCCGGTCGCGCTCCGGGTAGACCAGGGCGATCAGGACGTAGACGGCGACCACCTGCGCCCCGCCGCCCAGGCCCTGGAGCACGCGGCCGGCCAGCAGCAGGGTCATGTCCTGCGCGGCGCCCGCAACGAGCAGCCCGACCAGGAACAGGGCCGGGCCGACCAGCAGGGACGGGCGCGGGCCGCGCAGGTCGCTCAGCCGGCCGGACAGGACGGTCGCCACCACGCTGGCGGCGAGGAACGCCAGGAACGGCCAGGCGTACAGGTCCTTGCCGCCGAGGTCGGCGACCATGCGCGGCATGGCCGTGGAGACGCCCATGTTCTCGAACGCGAGCAGGGTGACGAGCAGCACTATGCCGACCGTCGGACCCCTCCGATCGGCCGTCCAGAGGTTGCTCTTGCCGGTCGAGGTCCCCGTCGTCGTCACGGGTCAATGGTTCAACCTCCACCTCGGTCGAGGTCAAGGCAATATGACGCAGATCGGCCGCCGCCGGCCGCGGCTCTGCCAGGATGGATCACATGTCCGCTGCTCCCGAGAACCCCGTCGACCTCGTGCCCAACGACTACGACGCGTTCGGCGAGGCGTACTCGACCGAGAACGAGACCAGCCTCATCAACGCGTACTACACGCTGCCCGCCATGATCGACCTCGCCGGCGACGTGGCCGGTCGGCGGGTCCTCGACGCGGGGTGCGGTTCCGGCCCGCTGTTCGCGGCGCTGCGCGACCGGGGCGCCACCGTGAGCGGTTTCGACGCCAGCACCACCATGGTGGGGGTGGCCCGGAGGCGGCTCGGCCCCGACGCGGACCTGCGGGTCGCCGACCTGGCCGCGCCGCTGCCCTACGACGACGGCGCGTTCGACGACGTCGTGTCGGCCCTCGTGCTGCACTACCTGGAGGACTGGACCGCGCCGCTGGCCGAGCTGCGGCGCGTGCTGCGGACCGGCGGCAGGCTGATCGTGGCGGTCAACCACCCGATCATCTACAAGATGATCGACCCGAAGGCCGACTACTTCGCGACCGTCCAGTGGTCCTCCGAGCACACCTTCGCCGGTCGGAAGGCCGTGCTGTCGAACTGGCACCGGCCGCTGCACGCGATGACCGACGCCTTCACCGCGGCCGGTTTCCGGATCTCGGTCGTCAGCGAGCCGCACCCCGCGCCGGAGGCCCGCGAGCTGTTCCCCGAGGAGCTGGCGGAGTTCCCCTCCGGCGCGTTCCTGTGCTTCCTGTTCTTCGTCCTGGAGGCGGCGTAACCGCCCACCCGCTGCTCGCCCGGTTCCTCGCCGCCGCCGACGGTCGCTTCCCGGCCGCCGACGGCGGTGTCACCGTCCTGCCCGGACTGCCCGGCGGGCTGGAGTGCTCGGTCGCCTTCACCGGCCACGCGGTCGTGGCCACCGCGCTGCCCGCCGCGCGGGTCCGCGCGCACCGGCCGGACGGGTTCGGGCGGTCGGTGGCGCCCGACTTCCTGCTCGCCCTCGCCGGACCCGCCGGCTGGATCGGCGACCTCGACGTCGTGCTCGTCGGCCGGGGCGTCGGCGGCCCACCGCGCCTGCGACCGCTGCCCGGCGCCGAGGACCACCCGAGGGTCCGGTACGCCCGGCGGCTGCGCACCGGTGTCCGGGTCTTCGGCGACGGCCGGGGGCTGGTCACCCTCGCGGCCGGGCTCGCCGGGCGCACCGAGCTGAGCGTCGAGCTGCGGGAGCCGCGCGGGGGCGGTCTCGGGCGGGAGCTGCTCGCCGACGCGCTCACCCTGGTGCCGGCGGGGGAACCGGTCTTCGCCGCGGTGTCGCCGGGCAACGCCCGGTCGCTGCGGGCCTTCCTCGCCACCGGGTTCACCCCGATCGGCTCCGAGGTGGTCCTGCGGCCGGGGCGGGTTCCGGAGTAGCGGGGGCAGGGGGCAGGTCGGGACCGGAGCCGGAGGTGGGGCCGGGGCGGGGGGCGGGGCCGGAGCGGGGCTGGGGCCGGAAAAGGGTTTGCCGGTCGTTGCCGGCCGGTCGATAGGTTGGCGCGATGCGCGTGCTGTTCACCTTCGCCGGCGGCCTGGGGCACTTCCAGCCGCTGGTGCCCCTCGCCACCGCCGTGGCCGCCGCCGGGCACACCGTCGCGTTCGCGGCCCACCCCACCGTCCTCCGGGCGATCGAGGCGGCCGGGTTCACCGCGTTCGCGGTGGGCGAGGGCAGCGCCGACGAGGTCCCGGAACGCCGCCCGCTGCTGGCGCCCGACCGGGAGCGGGAGGACCGCGACCTGCGCGATGGCTTCGTCCGGCGCGGCGCCGGGCGCAGCCTGCCGCGCTACCTGGAGCTGTTCGCGCGGTGGCGGCCGCACGTGGTGGTGTGCGAGGAGGTCGACTTCGGCAGCGTGCTCGCCGCCGAGGTGCTCGGCCTGCCCCACGCCAACGCCCAGGTCATCGCGTCCGGCGCGTTCGTGCGGCCCGCGGTGGTCGGGCAGGCCCTCGCCGAGCTGCGCGCCGAGTGGAACCTGCCGCCCGACCCCGACCTGGCCATGCTGCACCGCCGCCTGCTGATCTCGCCGTTCCCGCCGAGCTTCCGCGACCCGGCCTCGCCGCTGCCCGCCACCGCCTTCCCGATCCGCCCGCCGGTCGGCCCGGTGGCGCGGTCGGCCTCGCCCACCGTCTACTTCACCCTGGGCACGGTGTTCAACACCGAGTCCGGCGACCTGTTCTCCCGGGTCCTGGCCGGGCTGCGCGAGCTGCCGGTCGACGTGGTGGTCACGGTCGGCCGGCACGTGGACCCGGCCGAGCTGGGCGAGCAGCCGGCGAACGTGCGCGTCGCCCGCTACCTCCCGCAGGCCGAGGTGCTGCCGCACTGCGACCTGGTGGTCTCCCACGGCGGCTCGGGCAGCGTCATCGGCGCGCTGGCCCACGGCCTGCCCGTGGTGCTGCTGCCCCTGGGCGCCGACCAGCCGCACAACGCCGAGCAGTGCGTGCGGCTCGGCGTCGGGCGGGAGCTGGACCCGATCACCGCCACCCCGGGGGACGTCCGGACCGCGGTGGCGGAGGTGCTGGCCGACCCCGCCCACCGGCGGGCCGCCGAGCGGGTCCGGGAGGAGATGCTGGGGCTGCCCGAACCGGCCCGCGCGGTGCCGGAGCTGGAGCGGTTGGCCGGGCTCGCCCGGCGCTGAACGGCACCGGGGCCCGGCGCGCTCAGGGGGCCGCGAACTCCGACCCGCGGGGGTGGGCCGGCAGCGGGGTCGAGGTGAGGGTGACGCGCTCGGACTCGTGCTGGGTCAGGGCGGCCAGGGCGCGACGGGTCGCCGCGCGGCCCGGGGCGATCTCGGGCAGGACGTGCACCTCCACGACCAGGTCGCGGGCGCGCAGGACGCGCCGCACCGAGTCCACCAGCGTGTCGGAGCCGATGAACGCCGGCCGGGTGCTGGTGGCGCCGCCCTGGAGGTAGCGCAGCACCACCGGCCGCACGGGCACGCCCGCGTCCAGCGCCGCCTGGAACAGCGCCGGCCGGTACCGGCCCGACGCCACGCCGCACCACGTGGTGCCCTCGGCGTGGATGCCCACGGCCGCGCCGTCGCGCAGGGCGGCGGCCAGCTCGGCGACCGTGCCGGGCAGCAGCGACAGCCGCTCGCGGTCCAGGTACACGGTGCGGGCGGCGGTGATCAGGCGGCCGAGCACGGGCCAGTCGCGGATGTCCCGCTTGGCCACCAGCCGGATCGGCTGGACCGCGTCGATGGCCAGCTCGTCCAGCCACGACACGTGGTTGGACACCACCAGCACCCCGCGCCCCGGCGTCGCCTGGAACACCGGGCCGACCAGCCGCAGCCGCACCCCGAACGCGCCCAGCAGCACGCGGAACCACCGGCGCAGCAACGCCTCCCGCACGGCGCCCCGCGCCACCAGCGCAGCGACCGCGACGAACGCGCCGCACAGCAGGGCGGTCAGCGCCGCGCACGCCCGCCACGCCGCCCGCAACGGCCCCACCGCCGGCGTCGACCGGTCCAGGCACCCGTCACCGCACGGCGAGACGGGCATCCACGGGTGCGCGCTCACGCCGTCTCACCCAGGAAGAACCTCAGGTACCTCCGGTCCATCAGGTGCATGCCCAGCAGCACCGGCAGGTCGGCCACGCCGAAGTCGCGGTCCAGCGCGGGCCGCCCGCACACCCACGCGCCCAGCCGCAGGTAGCCCTTCAGCAGCGGCGGCAGCACCGTCCGGTCGGGCCGCGCGACGGCGTCCACGTCCCACGGCTCCAGCGGCTCCACCCGGTACTCGTCGGGCGCGTGATGCTTGGCGCGCACCACGTCCCAGACGCCCGCCGCGAACGAGCCGCCGTCGTGCAGCGGCACCGAGGCGCACCCGATCAGCCACGAGTGGCCCGTCAGCAGCATGTAGCGGGTGAGCCCGGCCCACACCAGCGACACCACGGCGCCGTTGCGGTGGTCGGGGTGCACGCACGACCGGCCGGTCTCCACCAGCGACGGCCGCAACGGGTCCAGGCGGGACAGGTCGAACTCGGTGTCGGTGTAGAGCTGACCGGCCTCCGCGGCCCCGGAGGGCGGCAGCATCCGGTAGGTGCCGACGATCTCGCCGGTGCGGTCGTCGCGCACCACGAGGTGGTCGCAGAACTCGTCGAAGCGGTCCACGTCGAGGCCCGGCACGGGCGTGCGCAGGGTGGCGCCCATCTCCTCGGCGAACACCCGGTGCCGCAGCCGCTGGGCGGCCACGACCTCGTCGCCCTCGCGCGCGACCAGCAGGGAGTAGCGCGGCGCGTCGGTAGCGGCGTCACCGGTGCTGACAAGCAGTTGCGGCTGCGTCATGAGCCCAGGGTGAACCGCGTCGCGCAACCGGGAGCAGGTCGTTTCGGTGACGCCTCGGTGAGTCCTCGGTTACGGCCCGGTGTGGTGCCCGAAATGACCGGAAGGGCCGCCCCGCGCGGTGCGGGACGGCCCTTCCGGGGACGCGGGGTGTCAGCCCTTGCGCTTGGTCACCTCGTCGGTGAGCTGCGGCGCGACGTTGAACAGGTCGCCGACGACGCCGAAGTCGGCGATCTCGAAGATCGGCGCCTCCGGGTCCTTGTTGACCGCGATGATCGTCTTCGACGTCTGCATGCCCGCGCGGTGCTGGATGGCGCCGGAGATGCCCAGCGCGATGTACAGCTGCGGGGACACCGTCTTGCCGGTCTGGCCCACCTGGAACTGGTGCGGGTAGTAGCCGGAGTCGACGGCGGCGCGGGACGCGCCCACCGCGGCGCCGAGGCTGTCGGCCAGCTTCTCGACGACCTCGAACTTCTCCGCGCTGCCCACGCCGCGACCGCCGGACACGACGACCGACGCCTCGGTCAGCTCCGGCCGGTCGCCGCCGACCACCGGCTCGCGGCCGGTGACGCGGGTGACCTTCGCCGGGTCGGCGGCGGGCAGCTCGACGACCTGCTCGACCGCCTCGGCCGGGGCCTCCTCGGCCTCGACGCCGCCGGGGCGCACCGCGATGACCGGCGTGCCGTTGCTGACCTTCGACTTCACCACGTAGGCGCCGCCGAAGACCGACTGGGTGGCGACGCCCTCGCCGTCGAGGTCGACGGCGTCGTAGAGCAGGCCGGAGCCCAGGCGCACGGCCAGCCGGCCCGCGACCTCCTTGCCCTCCAACGTCGCCGAGACCAGCACGGCGGCCGGGGAGGCGGTGCCCGCGATCGCGGCCAGCGCGTCCACCTTCGGGGTCACCAGGTAGTTGGCGGCGTCCTCGGACTCCAACGCATAGACCTTGGTCGCGCCGTAGCGGCCCAGGGACTCCCTCACCTTGCCCGCGGTGCCGGGCGATCCGACCACCACCGCGGCCGGGTCGCCGAGACGGCGCGCGGCGGATAGAAGCTCATAGGTGACCTTCTTGACCTCGCCGTCGACGTGGTCGACGAGGACCAGGACTTCAGACATGTGATTCCTCGCCTTCAGATGAGCTTCTGGCCGACCAGGTACTCGGCGATCTTCGAACCGCCGTCACCCGAGTCCTCGACGCGCTGACCCGCGCTGCGCGGCGGCTTCGGGGCCGCCTCCAGCACCTGCGACCACGACGCGCCCAGGCCGACCTCGCCCGCGTCCAGCCCCAGGTCGGCGACGGTGAGGGTGCTCACGGGCTTCTTCTTCGCCGCCATGATGCCCTTGAAGGAGGGGTAGCGCGGCTCGTTGATCTTCTCGTTCACGCTGACCACGGCGGGCAGGCTCGCCTCCAGGTGCGCCAGGCCCTCGTCGGTCTCGCGCTCGGCCTTGACCGTGCCGCCCTCGACGGTCAGCTTGCGGACCTGGGTCACCTGGGGCAGGCCCAGCAGCTCGGCCAGGATGGCGGGCACGGCGCCCGCGCGGCCGTCGGTGGCCTCGTTGCCCGCGATGACGAGGTCGAAGCCCTCGACCGTGCCGATGGCCTTGGCCAGCACCTTGGCGGTGGTGATCGCGTCGGAGCCGTGCAGCGCCGCGTCGGAGACGTGGATCGCCTTGTCCGCGCCCATGGACAGGGCCTTGCGGATGGCGTCGGTCGCGCGGTCGGGACCCATCGAGATGACGGTCACCTCGCCGCCGTGGGCTTCCTGGAGGAGCAGCGCCTCCTCGACGGCGCGCTCGTTGATCTCGTCCAGCACGGCGTCCGCCGAGTCGCGGTCGAGGGTGTGGTCGGTGTCGGTGAGCTTGCGCTCGGACCAGGTGTCGGGCACCTGCTTGACCAGGACGACGATGTTCATGGGTCCTCTTCGACCTCCTGCGGACGGGCGGCGACGTGCCGGGGCGACGGTTGGCGCCCGTCGCGGATTCTTCACTCGGTGTCCGTGACCCTGCCATGTCGTCGCCGCGTTGGCATGGTGGTGTCTGCCACCCGGATGTTACCCGCCAGTAGCAGGGGTGCAAACCACAGCAAGCACCACGCGCGCGTGATGATGCTCACTGGTCGGTTTCACGATATTCGCGGAATGTCGTCCGCCCTCGTCGCGGCGTTACAGCCGCTCCCCCTGTTGGGCTAGGTTCGGGCCCATGTACCGGCGCGTAGCGATTGTCACGGACTCCACCGCGTGCCTGCCGCCGCAGTTGACCGAGAAGCTCGGCATCACGGTGGCGCAGATCCAGGTGCGCATCGGGGACTGGGTCGACGAGGAGTACCGCGTCCCCGTGCCCAAGCTGGTGGGAGCCCTGCGCGAGCAGCTCGACGTGACCACCTCGCCACCCGACCCCGGCGCGTTCTTCTGGGCCTACGCCGACGCGGCCGCCTCGGGCGCGGAGGCGATCGTGTCCCTGCACGTGTCGACCGGGCTGTCGGAGACGGTGGAGGCGGCGCGGCAGGCCGCGACGCAGGTGCGGGTGCCCGTGCACGTGGTGGACACCAAGACGTGCGGGATGAGCCTCGGGTACGCGGTCGTGGCCGCCGCCACGGTGGCCGCCTCGGGCGGCGACGTGAACCGGGTGCTGTCCGCCGCGCGGCACACCGTCACCCGCAGCACCGAGCTGATCTACGTGGACACGCTGGAGTACCTGAAGCGGGGCGGCCGGATCGGCCGGGCGGCGGCGCTGCTCGGGTCGGCGCTGTCGATGAAGCCGCTGCTGACCGTGGAGGACGGGCGGATCGCGCCGCTGGAGAAGGTGCTCGGCGCCGAGCGGGCGGTGCGCAAGCTGGTCGACATCGCGGTGCGGCGGGCGGGAGGCGAGGCGGTGGACATCGCGGTCGAGCACTTCGACGCCGCCGAGCGGGCGCGCGAGGTGATGCAGGCGCTGCGCGACAAGCTGCCCAACGTGCGGCGGTTCATGCTGACCCAGGTCAGCTCGGCGATCGGCGCGCACGTCGGGCCGGGCGCGGTGGGGGTGACCGTTTCGCCGGTTTAGACCGGTTCGGAACTCCGCATCGGGTTTGGGCGTTGAGCGGACGGGGAAGCTTGGCTGGGAGACACCCGGGCAGGGCAAGGAGGTGGATCATGGCTTCGCTGTTCAGCAAGATCGCGGCATTCACCCGCAGCCCTCAGGGGCGGCGGCTGGTCGAACAGGCCAAGTTCGCGGCGCGCGACCCTCACAAGCGCGCGAAGGCGCAAGAGGTGCTGCGGAAGTTCCGCAAGCGCTGACGGGTCGCACGACCACGCGCGGACAGGTCGCACGCAGACAGACCGCACGCGGACGGATCGCACCGCGCGGCCGGTCCCGCCGGAGTCCGGGCTACTGGTCCGGCCCGCGGCGGGCGGCCTCGAAGGTGCGCAGGTAGCGCCGCCGGAACTCGGTCGCGTCCGGCAGCGGGAACGACGAGGGCGGTGGTTCCGCCAACGGAGGCTCGGCGGTGGGCGCCGGCGGCTCCGGCCCGGTGACGGGTCCGGGGTGCGCCGGCGCTCCCGCGTTCGCGGACCGGTCGGGCGCGTCGGGGTCGGGCTCCGCGAGCGCGAGGACCGGCGGCTCGGGCTCGGCCGGTGGTTCCGGCGGGTCCGGCACCACGCGCATCCGGCGCACCCTGGTCGGCTCGACCGGCTCCCCGGGTTCCAGGCCGGGCACCAGCACCAGGACGGGCCTGGTCGGCTCCGGCGCGGGCAGCGCGGTCGGGAAGCCCATCACCGGGTTGCGGTGGATCGGCTTGCTCGCGTAGTCCTCGGGCGGCCACCGCGCCTCGGCCGGCGGTTCCACCGCGACCGGCGACGGCGGGGACCCGACCTCGGGCGCGAGCGGCGGCGGCTCGCGGCGGAGCATGACCGCCGTCACCACGCACCCCGCCGCGAACGACAGGGCGCACAGCCCGAACGCGACCGCACCGGACATCAGCACACCCCTTACCCGACGAGCGCCTCGGCGCGTGGTCCCGGCTCCGGCACCGGCTCCGGCTCCGCACGCCGCGCGACGGGCGCCACCACCGGCCCGGCCACCAGGGGCGGGACCGGGGGCCGCCACGGGACCGGGAGCTTCCGCGGGACCGTCAAGCTCCCACCCGCCGGTCCGCCGAACCCGCGCCCGCGCGCCCGTCGAGCACCTGGCCGTCGCGCGCCTGCCCGTCACGAGGCTGCCCGTCGAGCACCTGGCCGTCGCGCGCCTGCCCGTCGCGGAGCGCCTGGCCCACCGCCGCGTCGGCCTGCTCGGCCGTCGCCTGCTCCGGGATCAGGTTCGGCACGCGGCACGCCGCCTCCTCCAGCGCCTCCCGGGACGCGGCGAACTGGTCGGCCACCACCCGGCGCAGCTCCTGGAGCTCGTCGGTCCGCCGCTGGACCTCGTCGATGCGCCGGCGCGCCTCCCGGGCGGCCAGCTTGATCAGGAACGCCGCCCGCGCCTTGGCCAGCTCCTCCTGCTCGGCGAAGTGCTGCTCGGCCTCGTGCCGGCGGCGGTTCATGGTCAGCTCGAAGAAGTTCTGCACCTTGGCGCGCTTGGCGTCCGACTCGGCCTCCAGCTCGCGGCACCGCTCGGCGGTCTCGCGCAGCAGCCGGTCGGCGGCCTCCCGCGCCCGCGCCGCGGCGGCGTCGCACTCGGCCTCGACCTCCTCGACGCGCGCCTTCAGGTGCGCCTCGACCTCCACGCGGTGGCGTTCCACGGAGATCTCGCGCTGGTCCACCTCGGCGGCACGCCGGTTGGAGATCTCGCGCTGCTCGCGGGCGTACGCGTCGGCCTCGGCGCACCTCTCGGCGATCCGCGCCTCCACCTCGCGCACCCGCTCGGCCAGCTCGACCTCGGTGCGCTGCCGCAGCGACTCGACGTCGCGCTCGGCGTTGAGCCGCAGCTCGTTGGCCTCGTCCTCGGCCATCACCAGCATCCGGTGCATCCGCTCGGTGGCGCCGGCCGTCGTGCCGGGCGACCGCTCCAGCCGCTCGACCCGCGCCCGCGCCTCCTCCAGGTCGTGCCTGGTCATCTCCAGCAGCTTGCGCAGGTCCGCCGCCTGGGCCAGCGCCTCGTCGCGATCGACGCACGCGTACTTGAGCTGCTCCTCCAGGTTCTCCAAGTGCTCGATCACCTGTTTGCGGTGGAAACCTCGGTAGACGACGTCGAAACCCGCGTGCAGCGGAACGATCTCCGGCTCTTTCGCACCCATGGCGGCCCCACTCGTTCGCGAAGATTGGCCGAGGGTACCGATCACCCGGCACCCCATCCAGCACATGACCAGCCCGGACTACCCGGCCGGCGCCGGGCCGATGCGCGCCGGGATCAGGACAAACACCATCGTGGGAGATCAACCCCGGAAGCCCCGAGGTCACCCGATGGTGTTGTTTTGCCCAGAGGCGCGCGCAGCGTGGGAAACCCGCGCATCACCAACAGAAAGTGACCAATACAAAAAACTTCGCCCGAATTAGTGACAACCCGATAGCCGGGCCGTGCCTACCCGCGAGTAACGGGCAACTAGTCTGGTCGGGTGACCGTCGAGCCGCTGCCCCTCACCGGTGAGCGCACCGTGCCCGGGATCGTCGAGGAGAACTACTGGTTCAGGCGCCACGAGGCGGCGTACCTGGACCTGGTGCGGCACTGCGCCGGCGCCGTGGTGCTGGAGGCGGGGTGCGGCGAGGGCTACGGCGCCGCGCTGATCGCCGGCCGGGCCGCGCGGGTGGTCGCGCTCGACTACGACGAGGCGACCGCCACGCACGTCGGCCGCGCCTACCCGGAACTGGCCGCGGTGCGCGGCAACCTGGCGGCGCTGCCGGTGCGGGACGCGGGCGTGGACGTGGTGGCCAACCTCCAGGTCATCGAGCACCTGTGGGACCAGGAGGGCTTCCTGGCCGAGTGCGCGCGGGTGCTGCGGCCCGGCGGCCGGCTGCTGGTCACCACGCCGAACCGGATCACCTTCTCCCCCGGCCGCGACACGCCGCTCAACCCGTTCCACACCCGCGAGCTGGCGCCGGCGGAGCTGCGCGACCTGCTGGTCGGCGCGGGGCTGGAGGTCGAGCTGCTGGCCGGGCTGCGGCACGGGCCCGCGCTGCGCGCGCTGGACGAGGCGTTCGGCGGGTCGATCATCGACGCGCAGGTCGAGGTGGTGCTGGGCGGCGGCGAGTGGCCGGCCGACCTGCTGGCGGCCGTGGCGTCGGTGCGCAGCGAGGACTTCGAGATCACCACCGACGACCTGGACGCCTCGCTCGACCTGGTGGCCGTGGCGGTGCGGCCGTGACCGCCGAGGGCACGTTCTGCCTGGTCCTGCACAGCCACCTGCCCTGGCTCGCGCACCACGGCGCGTGGCCGGTCGGCGAGGAGTGGCTGTACCAGGCGTGGGCGCACTCGTACCTGCCCGTGGTCGACCTGCTGGAGCGGTTCGCCGCCGAGGGGCGCGAGGACGTGCTGACGCTGGGCGTCACGCCGGTCCTGGCCGCGCAGCTCGACGACCCGTACTGCCTGCGCGGCCTGCACGACTGGCTGGGCAACTGGCAATTGCGGGCGCACGGCGCCGCCGACCGGCTGCCCGACCTGGCCGCGCGCGAGCACCGCGACTCGGCGTGGGCGCTGGAGCGGTTCGAGTCGCGGTGGCGGCACGGCTTCTCCCCCGTGCTGCGGTCCCTCGTGGACGCGCGGGCGGTCGAGCTGCTGGGCGGCCCGGCCGCGCACCCGTTCCAGCCGCTGCTGGACCCCCGGCTGCGGGCGTTCTCGCTGCGCACCGGGCTGGCCGACACCGCGCACCGGATCGGCTCGGCACCCGAGGGCATCTGGGCGCCGGAGTGCGCGTACGCGCCGGGCCTGGAGCGCGACTACGCGCGGGCGGGCGTGCGGCGGTTCCTGGTGGACGGCCCGGCGCTGCACGGCGACACCGCCGCGGGCCAGCCGGTGGGCGACTCGGGCGTGGTGTGCTTCGGGCGCGACCTGGAGGTGTCCTACCGGGTGTGGTCGCCGAAGGTCGGCTACCCGGGCGACCCGGCGTACCGGGACTTCCACACCTACGACCACCCCAGCGGGCTCAAGCCGTCCCGGGTGACCGGCAAGCACGTGGCGCCGGAGGACAAGCGGCCGTACGACCCGGAGCAGGCCGCGGAGGCGGTGCGGCGGCACGCGGCCGACTTCGTGGCCACCGTCGTGGCGCGGCTGCGGGCGCTGAGGGAGCGGCACGGCCGGCCGTCGCTGGTCGTCGCCGCGTACGACACCGAGCTGTACGGGCACTGGTGGCACGAGGGCCCGGCGTGGCTGGAGGCCGTGCTGCGGGCGCTGCCGGAGGCCGGGGTCCGGGTGACGACGCTGCGCGGCGCGGTCGAGGCGGGCCACGTGGGCGAGCCGGTGGAGCTGCCGCCGTCGTCGTGGGGCTCGGGCAAGGACTGGCGCGTGTGGAACGGGCCGCAGGTCGCCGACGTGGTGCAGGGCAACGAGCAGGTCCAGCGGGAGCTGCTGGCGCTGGACCTGTCCGGGCCGGTGCGCTCGCCGGTGGCCGACCAGGCGGTGCGGGAGGCGTTGCTGGCGCTGTCCAGCGACTGGGCGTTCATGGTCACCAAGGACTCGGCCGCGGACTACGCCCGGTACCGGGCCAAGGCGCACGCGGACCGGTTCGCCGAGCTGGCCGCGCTGCTGCGGGCCGGGCGCGGCGCGGACCGGGCCGCCGAGCTGCGGCGGGTGGACGGGCCGTTCGGGCACCTCGACGCCCGGGGGCTGGCCGGCGGTTGGGAGGATGGGCCATGCGCGTGCTGATGTTGTCGTGGGAGTACCCGCCGGTCGTCGTGGGCGGGTTGGGCAGGCACGTGCACGCGCTGGCCACGTGCCTGGCCGCGCAGGGGCACGAGGTGGTCGTGCTGTGCCGGCAGCCCACCGGGACCGACGCGGTGACGCACCCGACGTCCGACGAGGTGGTGGAGGGCGTGCGGCTGGTGCGCGTGGCCGAGGACCCGGCGCACCTGGCGTTCGAGCGGGACCTGGTGGCGTGGACGCTGGCCATGGGGCACGCGATGACGCGCGCGGGCCTGGCGCTGGCGCGCGACGGCTGGCGGCCGGACGTGGTGCACGCGCACGACTGGCTGGTGACGCACCCGGCGGTCGCGCTGGCCGAGGCGGCGGGCGTGCCGCTGGTGGCGACCGTGCACGCGACCGAGGCCGGCCGGCACGGCGGGTGGCTGTCGCAGCCGCTGAACCAGCAGGTGCACTCGGTGGAGTGGTGGCTCGCGAACCGGGCCGACTCGCTGATCACGTGCTCGGCGGCGATGCGCGCGGAGGTGGCGCACCTGTTCGAGGTGGACCCGGACGGGATCACCGTGCTGCACAACGGGATCGAGCCGCGGCGGTGGCGGGTTCGGGCGGCCGACGTGGCGGCGGCGCGGGCCGGGCACAGCCCGTCGGGCGAGCCGCTGCTGCTGTTCTTCGGGCGGTTGGAGTGGGAGAAGGGCGTGCAGGACCTGATCGCCGCCCTGCCCAGGGTCCGGCGGGCGCGGCCGGGGACGCGGCTGGTGGTGGCGGGGTCCGGGACGCACCGGGACTGGCTGGTGGAGCAGGCGCGCAAGCACCGGGTGCGGCGGGCGGTGACGTTCGCGGGGCACCTGCCGGACCGGTCGCTGGCGGCGCTGCTGGCGGCGGCGGACGCGGTGGTGCTGCCGTCGAAGTACGAGCCGTTCGGGATCGTGGCGCTGGAGGCGGCCGCGGCGGGCGCGCCCCTGGTCGCCTCGACCGCGGGCGGGCTGGGCGAGGTCGTGGTGGACGGGGTGACGGGGCTGTCGTTCGCGCCGGGCGACGTGGACGGGTTGGCGCGGGCGGTCCGCTCGGTGCTGGACGACCGGCCGGCGGCGGCGCGGCGGGCGCGGGCGGCGAAGGCCCGCCTGGCGACGGACTTCGACTGGGCGACGATCGCCCGGGACACGGCGGAGGTCTACCGGGCGGCGCGGGTGCGGCCCCGCGAGCCGCTGGGGCGGCCGAAGATCGCGACGGGCAACGCGTTCCTGTAGGCGGGGCGGCCCCTGGAAGTACGGCCCCGGAAGTACGGCCCCGGACGTGCGGCCCCGGACGTGCGGCTCCAGACGCGTGGCCCCGGGCGTGCGGGCTCAGACGTGCGGCACGGCCCCGTGCGCCGGGTCGTCCGCGACCGCCACCTCGCGGTGGCGCAGGCCGAACGTGCGGCAGGAGTCGACGGGCTCGTCGAGGTGGAGGGCCGGGAACGGCGCGGGCGCGGTCGGCGTCGTGTCCGGCTCGGGGCAGTGCCACGTCAGCCGCCGCACGCCCAGGCCGCCGGCGTTCTCCCGGGCGCTCCACCCGGGCCCGTCGGGCAGCAGCGCCAGGTCGGTCGACTCCACGACCCCGCAGTCGTAGGGGGCGCTCTCCCGGAACCCCACCAGTTCACCCGGCCGCACGGCCCCATCCTGCCGTGCGGCCGGGCCGTGCGGGCGGGCCGTGCGGGCGGCGGGGTCAGGAGGGCAGCTCCGGCAGCAGCATCCGCCGCCCGGCCGCGACGCCGCCGTCCACCGGGACCGCCGCCCCGGTCAGGTACCCCAGCTCGTCGGAGGCCAGGGCCAGCACGGCGCGGGCGATGTCGGCGGGCGACGCCACCCGCTTCAGGCCGTCCACGTTGAGCTGCCCCAGGGCCGCCTTCGCCCGCTCCCACGTGGCGTCGTCCAGGTCGGGCGGGCGGATCATGGGCGTGTCGGTGATGCCCGGCAGGATCGCGTTGACGCGGATGCCGTCACCGCCGTACTCCAGCGCCGCGGACCGCACGAGCGCCCGCACGGCCTGCTTGGTCGCCTGGTAGGTCGACAGGTCCGGCCTGCCCACGTCCGCGCCCACCGACGAGTTCACGATGATGTGCCCGCCGCCCGCCGCGAGCATGTGCGGCACCTGGTGCTTCATCGCCAGGAACACGCCGCGGGCGTTGGTGTCGACCACGTCGTCCCACTGCTCGACCGTCACCTCGTGCAGCCGGGAGCTGACCTGCACCCCCGCGTTGTTGAACGCGACGTCCACCCGGCCGTACCGCCGCACCGCGCCGTCCACGAAGCGCCGCACCGACGCCGGGTCGCGCACGTCCGCCTCGATGTAGGTGGCGTCGCCGCCGGCCGACCGGATGCCGCGCTCCACCTCGCGCCCCAGCGCGGTCCGCCGCCCGCAGAACGCCACCCTGGCGCCCTCCGCCGCGAACGCGCGCGCCGTCGCCTCGCCGATCCCGGACGTCCCGCCGGTGATCTGCACGACCTTGCCCGCGTACCGGCCGCGCCCGCCCGCCGCCGCGGCCCGGGGCGCGGCGACCGCGGCCACCCCCGCGCCGAGCGCCCCGCCCAGCACCGCGCGTCGACTGTGGTCCCCCATGACGAGCCTCCCAAAAGCAACTTGATGTTGCTTTTAGTCTCCGGGTGATCGCCGCTTCGCGCAACCACGAGTTGCGTTAAGGTTCTCCGGCGTGCCCGAACAGCCACGACGCCGCCCCGGTGGGCGCAGCGCGCTGGTGCGCGCCGCCGTCCTCGAAGCGGGGCTCGCCGAACTCGCGGAAACCGGCTACCACGGCCTGAGCCTGGAGGGCGTGGCCAGGCGCGCGGGCGTGAACAAGACGACCCTCTACCGCCGCTGGGGCACGCGCGAGGCGCTGCTCCTGGACGCCGTCCGGGCCCGTGCCGCCGCCCGGGTGCCGATCCCCGACACCGGCTCGCTGCGCGAGGACCTGCTGGCGCTGGCGCGCGACGCCATCGGCAACCTGGCCACGGCGGAGGTGCAGGCGGTCGTCCGGGCCGCCGTCGCGCTGTCGCCGCACGACGAGGCCCTCGCCGCCACCACCCGCGCGTTCTGGGCCGAGCGGCTCGACGTGGACGGCGCGGTCGTGCGGCGCGCCGTCGAGCGCGGCGAGATCGCGCCGGTGGACCCGGAGCGGGTGGTCGAGGCGGTGCTCGGGCCGCCCTACTTCCACCTGCTCGTCACCGGCCGGCCCGTCGCCGACGACTTCCTGGTCGCCACCGTCGACCTCGTGGTGCGCGGGCTCCCGCGCCCCGGCGCGCCGTGACACCGGTTCCGTTGAGCGGAACCGGGCCGCGCACCGGCCGCCGCCCCTTCTGTTCGATCATGCTTCGACCAGGGTCGCGCGGGGCCGTTTCCGCCGAACGGAACCGAGGTCTGTGCCTACTCGCGCGTCGCGAGGATCCTCCGGTGGTGACGGGGAACCACTGATCCGGAGGTACGGACGGGGATGGGGAACGGGGGCAACGGCCGCTCGGTCACCTCGCGCGCGCTGGACCTGCTCGGCGCGTTCGACGTCGAGCACCCGACGCTGACGCTGAGCGAGCTGGCCGCGCGGTGCGACATGCCGATGGCCACGGCGCACCGGCTCGTCGGCGAGCTGGAGGCGTGGCGGGCGCTGGAGCGCAACGCGGACAACCGCTACCAGGTGGGCCTCAGGCTGTGGGAGGTCGGCCTGCTGTCGCCGGTGCCGCGCCGGCTGCGGGAGATCGCGCTGCCGTTCATGCAGGACCTCTACGAGCGCAGCAAGGAGAACATCCACTTCGCGGTGCGCAAGGGCCACGACGCGCTCTACATCGCCAAGCTCACCGGCCACAAGGCCGTGCCGATCATCTCGCGCGAGGGCACCCGGCTGCCCATGCACCCGACCGGCGTGGGCAAGGCGCTGCTGGCGTTCGCGAGCGAGGAGTTCATCGAGACCTACTGCGCGCGGCCGCTGGCGCGCTGCACCCGGCACACCATCGTCGAACCGGGCAGGCTGCGCCGGGAGCTGGCGCTCACCCGCGCCCGCGGCTACGCGCTGACCAACGAGGAGATGACGCTCGGGTCGTGCTCGGTGGCCGTCCCGGTGTTCGACGCCGACGGCCGGGTCGAGGCGGCGCTGGGCGTGGTCGTGCACAGCGTGCGCGGCAACCTCACCCGCTACGTGCCCGACCTCAAGGCGGAGGCCGCCAAGATCGCCCAGACCATGAACGAGCACCGCGCGGACCCGTACCCGGGTTTCGTGCACGACCTGCCGGACGAGGTGTAGCCGTGCCCTGGGACCAACTGCTCGCGTCGATCACGGGCGGGTGCCTGGTGGCCGCGGCCGTCGCCGCCCGCCGGGCCGTCCGCCGGCGCGCGGTGCCGCGGGCGCTGTCCCGCTGGGTGCCGCGGCGGAGCTACCTCGACACCGTGCTGCGCCTCTCGCGGAGCGAGGACGTCGAGCGCCTGGACGCGTTCGTGCCCAACCTCCGGCCCGCCGGGCACGACGAGGCGCTGCGCGACCTCCAGGTCGAGTGGCAGCGCATCAACGGCGAGCGGGGTGTGCGCCTGGTGACCGGGCAGCACCACGCCTGCCTGAAGGCGGGCGCGGAACTCCTCGGCCGGGGCGTCGAGGTCCGCGTCGCGCCGGGGCTCGGCGGCGACGACCTGTCCTACCACGTGTTCACCGGCAAGGGGCACTGCACCGTGCTCAACCACCGCGACGGCGACCGCGACCGCCCCAACCGGCTCGACGGCACCCCGACCGCCAGGGTGTTCCAGGCCCACTTCGAGGACCTGTGGACCCGGGCGTCGCCGCTGGAGGCCGTGCTGGCGGACCACCTGCGGCGCTCGCTGCGCCGGGAGCACGACCTGGCGGAGGCCGCGGTCCGGCTGCGCGAGCTGAGGGCGAAGTACGGGCTGAACCCGGTGGTGGCGAAGGTCGTGGCGCGGCACTTCGCGGCGCGGCGGTCGGCGGCGGCCACGACCACCACGACCGCCACCACGACCGCGGCCGTCGCCGAGCCGCCGGGCGCGGGGGCGCTGCTGCGGCACCTGGTCTCGAAGCTGTTCCCGGCGCCGCCCGGAGCGCCGGACCGGCCGCCCACGACCCGCTGAGGGCCCCAGGGGGCGTCAGGAGGAGCCGTTGCGCGAGCGCTCCAGGGCCTCCTCGGCCTTGCGCGCCATGTCGGCGACGGCGGCGCGGCGCACCGCGTCGGCCTCGTAGTCCTCGCGCCGGTCCTTGACCACGCGGGCCGGGATGCCGACGGCGATCTTGAAGTCCGGCACGTCGCCGCGCACCACGGCGTGCGCGCCGACCACGCAGCCGCGCCCGATGCGCGTGCCGCGGGTGACCGTGACCTTCGTGCCCAGCCAGCAGTCCGGGCCGATGCGCACCGGCGACTTCACGATGCCCTGGTCCTTGATCGGCAGCGTGATGTCGGCCGTGACGTGGTCGAAATCGCAGATGTAGACCCAGTCCGCGACCAGGGTCGCCGCGCCGATCTCCACGTCCAGGTAGCAGTTGACCGTGTTGTCCTTGCCGAACACCGCCTTGTCGCCGATGCGCAGCGACCCCTCGTGGCAGCGGATGGCGTTGCCGTCGCCGATGTGCACCCAGCGGCCGATCTCCAGCCGGCCGTAGCCGGGGCGGCAGTGCAGCTCGACGCCCTTGCCCAGGAACACCATGCCGCGCAGCACCACGTGCGGGTTGGCCAGCCGGAACCGCAGCAGCCGCCAGTACCGCACCAGGTACCAGGGCGTGTAGGCGCGGTGCCGGAGGACCCAGCGCAGCGACGCCGCGGTGAGGAAGCGGGCCTGCGCGGGGTCACGGCGCGAACCGCGCCACCTGCGCCACACCGGGGCTCCCCACATGCTCGTCATGCGGGCACCCTAACCGGCGGCGCCCGCACCCGCCCGGACCAGGCGTCCCCCGCCCACCTCGACGAACCCGTGGCGCAGGTAGAGCGCCCGCGCGCGGTCGTTGCCCGCCGACACGGACAGCTCCACCGACCGGGGCGCGGCCCACGCCACCACCGCCTCCACCAGCGCGTCGCCCACACCGCGCCCGCGCGCCGCCGGCGCCACCCACAGCGAGGCCATCAGCACGGGGTCGCCGTCCTTGCCGCTGGCCATGCCCACGTGCCCGCCGTCCAGCACGGCCACCACGTTCAGCCACCCGGACAGCCGCTGCCGCCACCGCGCCTCCGACACCGACGCCCAGTCCTCGTAGCGGGAGGTGAACGCGTGGGGCGCCTCCCGCAGGGCGGCCAGCCGCAGCGACCGCCACAGCGCCCACTCGTCGCCCCCGAGCGGCCGGACCTCGACCGCCGGACCAGGATGGTGCACGTGACGACCCCCCTCATCATCGACACCGACCCGGGCGTGGACGACGCGTTCGCCCTCGCGCTCGCCGCCGCCAGCCCTGAGGTCGAACTGCTCGGCGTGACCACGGTGTTCGGCAACGTCCCCCTGGCCGACACTACGGCCAACGCCCTGCGCCTGCGCGCCCTCCTGCGCCGCGAGGACGTGCCGGTCGCGGCGGGCGCGGACCGCCCGCTGGTGCACCCGCAGCCGAGGCTGTCCAGCGCCCACGGCTCCGACGGGCTGTCCGGCGCGCGCGGCACCCTGCCCGAGCCGACCCGGGCCGCCGACCCGCGCGACGCCGTCACGCTGATGCGCGAGCTGCTGGAGGCGGCCGACCGGCCCGTCACGATCGTCCCGATCGGACCCCTGACCAACGTCGCGCTGCTGCTGGCCGCGCACCCCCGCCTCAAGGAGAAGATCGGCCGGCTGGTCGTCATGGGCGGCGGGGTGGACAGCGGCAACGTCACCCCCGGCGCCGAGTTCAACCTGTGGTGCGACCCCGAGGCCGCGCGCCGGGTGCTGGTCGAGGAGGACGTGCCCACCACGGTCGTGCCGGTCGACCTGACCCACCGGTGCGCGGTGGGCGCGGAGTGGCTGGCGGAGCTGGCGCGGACCTCCGCGACCGGCGCGGCGCTCGTCGGCCTCACCGGCGAGTACCTGGACACCTACCGCCGGATCCTGGGCCTGGACGGCATCGTGGTGCACGACGCCGTCGCGGTGGCCGAGGCGATCCGGCCGGGCATCCTCGCGGCCACCCCGTTCGCGGCGGACGTGGACTGCTCGTTCGGGCCGAACCGGGGCGCGCTGCTGGTGGACCGGCGGTGGGAGGTCCCGGGGCCGGCGAACCTGGACGTGGCCCTGGACACCGACCTGGACGGGCTGCGGTCGTTCCTGTTCGAGCGGCTGGCCTCGCTCGGCGGCGCGTAACGCCGTCCCGCCGCGCCCCGATCTCCTCCCCGACCGCGACCGCCAGCTCGGGAGGCACGCTTGGCCCGGCTCCCGTCGGCGACCACCGTCATGGTGGTCACCTTCGCCATCGCCCTGGTGGGGAACATGGCCACCAACACGGTCTCCGTCAACAAGCCCTGGTGGCCGTTCCTGACGTGGGGCACCGTCGTGGGGCTGATCGCCTGGGTGATCCGCGCGGAACGCGGAGGACGGCGCGACGCCGATCACGACGATCTGCCGGGAGTCGTCGATCGGCTGGCCGCGGTGGTGCGCAAGCAGTGGCTGGACGAGATCGCCCGGCAACCGGTCAACGACCCTCGCCCGCTCCGGGTGCGGTGGGACCCCGCACCGGCCGACCTGGTCGCGAGTTGGGCCGACATCACGCGATTAGCCGTGGACGGGGTCGGCGGACCGGGCGACGGGGACCGCGCCTCGTGGGCCGCCTCGGCCGGTGAGCTGGCAGGCTCCGACCTCCTCGCGGTGTGGCGGAAGGTCCCCACGAGGAGGCTGGTGGTGCTCGGCGGGCCCGGCACGGGCAAGACCGTGCTGCTCGCGGGGTTCGTGATCGGTCTGCTGAACCCGAAGACCCGCGTCAAGGGCTCCCCGGTGCCCGTGTTGGTCTCCGTCGCCTCGTGGAACCCCGACGACCAGGACCTGCCCACCTGGCTGGCCGAGCGGCTGGCCGTCGACCACCCCGCGCTCGCCCGGAGGACCGCGACCGGCACGTCGCTGCTGCGCCTGCTGCTGGACGAGAAGTTGATCATCATGGTCCTGGACGGCCTTGACGAGATCCCCGCACCGCTGCGCGCCCGGGCGGTCGTGGAGATGAACAAGGTGCTCGCCGGCGGCGTGCCGCTGGTGGTCAGCAGCCGCACCGACGCCTACCGGGACGCCACCCGCCCGCCGAACGGCGCGGAAGTCACCCTGACGGGCGCGGCGGGCATCCGGTTGCGGCCGCTGGACGTCGCCGACGTGATCTCCTACCTGCGCAGCAGCGCGGGCAGCCCCCGGCACGCACCCCGCTGGGACCGCGTCGCGGAGGCCCTGGCCCGCGGCGGCCCGTTGGCCCGGACCCTGGCGACCCCACTGATGACGACCCTGGCCGGGGAGGTCCACAACCCGCACCGGGACGCGACGCCGACCACTGACCTGCCGAACCCTGATCTGCTGGTCGACCTGCCCGACCGCGAGGCGATCGAGCGCCACCTGTTCGACGGTTTCATCTCGGCCGCGTACCGGCCACATCCGACCAGGCCCACGCGATGGCGCGCGGAGCAGGCCCGGCAGTGGCTCGGCTACCTGGCGTTCCACCTCGAACGCCACCGCGGGGGCCGGCCGGACCTGGCGTGGTGGCGGTTGCACCTGAGAACCGGGCCCAGGTCCCCGTCCTGGCTCGCCGGGTGGGCTGTCGGTGCCCTGGCGGCCCTGGCGGCAGGGGTCGCGGCGACATCCCTGTACTCGGCGGCCTATTCGAGCAACTCCTTCGGGTGGACCGGGCTCACGGTGTGCGTCACCGCGTACCTGGTCTTCGGATCGGTGTGGTGGCTCACCGGCCGGTTCGGCGCCGCGCTCACCGCGAGTGCCGTGACGGCCGTCGCGGGAGGTCTCGCCATCGACCTCGTCGGCGACCTCTCCTCCGGGCCGACGACGCCCGTGCTGATGATCGCGGCCGGGTTCGCCTCGGGGTTGGCGCACCCGTTGCGCGAGGCGGGGCGGTCGGCCGTACGGGCCGGAGCCCTGGTGGGGTTGACGACCCTGGTCGTCTACACGGCCCTGTACTCGACGCACACGTCGTTCCCGACCGCGCTGAACGCCGCGAGCGTGGACGCCGCCCTCACGGGGCTCCTCGTGCTGGTCTCCGCCTCCCTGGCGGGAGCCCGCGCGGGACGGCCCACCGGGCGGGCGCTCGCCGCCTTCGCCGTGGCGATCGGTGCGCTGCGCGGCACCACCGCGTGGTTCGCGGGGGAGGACTGGCTGGGGACGTCCTTCACGAACCACGAGGTGGTGGTCGCGATCTCGGTGGCCGTGGTGGACGCGGCGCTCGCGGCCGTGGTCCTCCTGGTCGCCCTCCTGCTGACCGGTCGGGGCAGCCGCCGGGACCAGGTGGTGGTCTGCCTGCTGGTCGTGCTGGTGGCGGGTGCGAACCACAGCGTCCACTTCGGTTTCCCCGCCGGGGTGACGACGGCGTCGCTGACAGCGGTCTGCTGCCTGTTCGTCCGGCCGCCGGTGGCCGCGGGCGGGCGGTCGCTCCGGCCCGCGGTCCTGGGCATCGGCGTCGTGGTGGTCGCCGTCGCCTGCGCGTTCGCGTACCTGCCGGACGCGGTGGTGTGGGAGGTGGCGGCGCCGGCCACGGCGGCGATCGTCGTCATCGCCCTGGGGGACCTCCTGGCGCGGCGGGACCACCAGCCGCGGGACTGGCTGCGGGTGCCCCTCCGGGCGGGGCTCGGCTACGGCGTCCTGCACGCCCTGTATTACGGCCCGGTGGACGGGCTCGCCGTCGGGGTGGTCGTCGGCTTGGCGGTGGAGCTGGTCGACCGCCGGTTGAGGGCCGACGTGCCCGCGGAGGGGTTGAGGTTGACGATTCGCGGGCTGCTGTCTGGTGTCCCCGTCGCGGTGGTGGTGAGCGCGTTGTTGATCTGGCGGTACGACGTGCTGACCTCCGGCCTGCTCGCCCTGGTCGTCGGTGCGGCCGTGGGACTCGCCTACGGGATGGAGGTGCCTCGCGGCCTCACCGCTGTCCGGACACCGGCCCAGGTGCTGGCACGCGACCGCGCGGTGTTCCTGGTGACCACGGCCGTCGTCGCGCTGGCGGTCGCCGTCGCGGTCGGGTTCGTCTCCGGCACCGGCGCCGGGTTCGACGTGGTCACCGGGCTCGTCGGCGGCCTGACCCACGGAGTGGTCACCGGTGTCCTGGTCGCGGCCGGTCGCACGCGGTGGCCGCGCTGGTTCGTGACCCGGTGCGCGCTCGCGCTGACCAAGCGCGTGCCGTGGCGGCTGATGACGTTCTTGGAGGACGCCCATGCCGTGCACGGCGTCCTGCGCCAGAACGGCGCCACCTACCAGTTCCGCCACCTGGAGGTGCAGCGCCGCCTCGCCGCCACCTGGGCGGCTAAGTCCGCTCCGCGTGGCACAGCAGGTACACCGGCCGCGACCCCACGCGGGTCAGCGCGACCGTCGCCTCGCCCGACCCGGTGAGCTTCAGCCGCCGCCGCAGGGTGTTCGGGTCCACGTCCAGGCCCCGCACCAGGATCTCCAGCCGCCCCACGTCGTGCGCGCGCAGCACCTGCCGCAGGGTCTTCTCGCCGTAGTGGCCGTGCTCGACGACGCGGAACGCGCGGACGCCCGGCGGCGGCGTCGGGCCGGTCAGGTAGGCGATCCGCTCGTCGAGCTGCGCCAGCCCGTGCCGGGCCGCGTAGTGCCGGACCAGGCCGGCCCGCACCACCGCGCCGTCCGGGTCGACCAGCCACTCGCCGGGCCCGGTGACCGGGCAGTCGTCCGGCTCGGCGGAGGTGATCGTCCAGGCCGGGCCGCCCGAGCGGAGCACCGTGGCGCGCCGCGAGACGCCCGGCGTGGCCAGGCCCCTGGTCCACAGGCACGCCTCGCGCACCTGGCCGTCCAGGGACACCAGCTCGACCTCGTCCGCCCACGGCGCCACCGCGAAGTCCACGCCCGGCGCGCACTTGACCGCCAGGTCGCGGGAGGCGTGGGCGGCGGCCAGCCCGTCCAGCGGCGGCGCGAAGTCCTCCGGCCGCCACGTCCGCCGCCCGGCCGAGTCCCGCCGCGCCGGGTCGGCGAGCACCGCCACCCCGCGGGACACCGGCCGCAGCGCGTCGGCGCGCACCAGCGGCACGCCGTCGCCCAGGTTGTGCCGCGCCATGGCCAGCCGCACGGGGTCCAGGTCCGAGCCGAGGGAACCGGGCGGCAGCGCCACCAGGTCCGCCCCGATCGAGCAGGTCACGTCGTGCACGGGTCCGGTGAACCGGCTCGCCCGGTGCACCGCCACCGGGTGCGCGGTGGCCTGCTGGAGGGCGTCGGAGGTGAACAGGCCGTCCGCGAACGGCACCTTGCCCGCGGCGCGGCGGCGCAGCAGCAGGGTCTCCAGCACGGCCGCGAAGTGGTCCGGCGACACCTCCTTGGCCAGCCGCACGTCGCGCAGCCGCGACGCGTCGGTCAGCGGCAGGTCCGCCAACGCCGACAACGCGGCGCGCCCGGCGTCCGACCGCAGGTGCGCCACGTCGTCGAGGCTGAACGCGTACCCCACTAGACCGGCTTGCGGCCCGTCACCGAGACGTTGTAGAAGACCTCGCGCGGCAGGACCTTCGCCAGCACGTTCTGGTCCACCCACGACAGCCGCTGCCAGGTGCGGTAGGCGAACATGGCCCACCCGAACCCGAGCTTCTCCCGCGGCACGGCCGCCTCGAACGTGCGCACCGGCCAGCCGAACAGCGCCGCCGACAGCTCGTCGGTCACCGCCCGCACGTCCACCGCGCCCGCGCCGCGCGCCACCCGCTCCAGCGAGCCGGGGTCGAAGGTGTGCAGGTCGACCACGGCCTCCAGGGCCGCCGCCCGCGACGACTCGTCCAGCTCCTCCTGGGGCCGCCGCCAGTCGTTGAGCGGCCCGAGCTTCGTCACGTTCGTGGTCAGCCACCAGGTGAGCTGGCCGAGCTTGCGCGCGTAGGCGTTGCCGATGTTCGTCGGGTCGCCCGCGAACACGAACTTCCCGCCCGGCTTGAGCACCCGCAGCACCTCGCGCATGGCCGCGGGGACGTCCGGGATGTGGTGCAGCACCGCGTGGCCGACGACCAGGTCGAACGTGTCGTCGTCGTACGGGATGCGCTCGGCGTCGGCGACCCGGCCGTCCACCGGCAGGCCCAGGTGCTCCGCGTTGCGCAGCGCCACCTCCACCATGCCCGGCGACAGGTCGGTCACCGAGCCCTTCTCGACCACGTCGCCCTGCATGAGGTTGAGCAGGAAGAACCCGGTGCCGCAGCCCAGTTCCAGCGCGTGCCCGTAGGGCCCGACGTCGCCCGCGGCCGCGCGGAACCGGTCGGTGGCGTAGGTGATGCAGCGCTCGTCGTAGGAGATGGACCACTTCTCGTCGTAGGTGCCCGCCTCCCAGTCGTGGTAGAGCACGTTGGCGAGCTTGGGGTCGCCGTAGGCCGCCTGGACCTCCTCGGCGGTGGCGTGCGGGTGCGGTTTCGGGTCGACTGGATCAACGGCCATCGAACTTCGCCTTCCCCGGCCCGTTCTCGATGAACGACGCCATGCCCGTCTTCTGGTCCTCGGTGGCGAACATCGCCGCGAACAGGTGGCTCTCCAGCTTCAGGCCGCCGGCCAGGTCGGTGTCCAGGCCGCCGTCGATCGCGGCCTTGGCGGCGGCGTACGCGCGCGCCGGGCCGTCGACGAACTGACCCGCCCACCGCCTGGCCGCCTCGTACACGTCGTCCGGCGCGACGACCTCGTCGACCATGCCGATGCGCAGGGCCTCCTCCGCGCCGACGAACCGGCCGGTGTAGATGAGGTCCTTGGCGCGCGACGGGCCGATCAGGCGGGGCAGGCGCTGGGTGCCGCCCATGCCGGGGATGACGCCGAGCAGGATCTCCGGCTGGCCGACCTTGGCGTTGTCGCCCGCGATGCGCCGGTCCGCGCACAGCGCCAGCTCGAAGCCGCCGCCCAGCGCGTAGCCGGTGATGGCGGCCACGGTCGGCTTGGGGATCTCCTCCACCGCGCGCAGCGCCGACGTCAGCGCGCCCGCGCGCGTCGCCATCTCGGCGTAGGACAGCTCGGCCATCTCCTTGATGTCCGCGCCCGCGGCGAACACCTTCGGACCGCCGTAGACGATCACCGACCGCACGTCGGCGCGGTCGGCGGCCTCCAGCGCGGCGGCCCGGATCTCCTCCTGGACCTGCCTGTTGAGCGCGTTCATCGGCGGGCGGTCCAGCCGGATGGTGCCGATACCGCCCTCGACTTCGAGCCCCACGAACTCAGCCACGCCGTCCTCCTCGACCCGTGTCGGTAGGCCCCGCAGGTTACTCCTGGGTAGCCAGAGCGCCCGTCGAACCCGCTACGCCTGCTTGCGGCGGGCGAAGTACCGGTCGCCCGCCCGCTGGAGCTCCAGCGGCTGGTCGAACGTCTTCGACAGGTTCTCCTCGGTCAGCACGTCGTCCAGCAGGCCCTGCGCCACGACACCGCCGTCACGCAGCAGCAGCGCGTGCGTGAAGCCCGGCGGGATCTCCTCCACGTGGTGCGTGACCAGCACCATCGCCGGCGCGTCCGGGTCGAGGGCCAGCTCCGACAACCGGGCCACCAGGTCCTCCCGGCCGCCCAGGTCCAGGCCCGCGGCCGGCTCGTCGAGCAGCAGCAGCTCCGGGTCCGTCATCAGGGCCCGGGCGATCAGCGTGCGCTTGCGCTCGCCCTCGGACAGGGTGCCGAACGTGCGGTCGGACAGGTGCTCGATGCCCAGCGCGCCCAGCAGCTCCCGCGCGCGGCCGGTGTCGAGCTTGTCGTACTCCTCGCGCCACCGGCCCAGCACCGCGTACCCGGCGCTGACCACCAGGTCGACGACCTTCTCCTCGTTCGGCACGCGGTTCGCCAGCGCCGCCGAGCACAGCCCGATGCGGGGCCGCAGCTCGAACACGTCCGTGCGCCCGACCCGCTCGCCGAGCAGGTGGAGCTTGCCCTTGGTCGGGTGCAGCTCGGCGCCCGCCAAACGCAGCAGCGTGGTCTTGCCCGCGCCGTTGGGTCCGAGCACCACCCACCGCTCGTCCAGCTCCACGCCCCAGTCGACGTCCCCGACCAGCGTGGTCCTGCCCCGTCGAACCGAAACACCCTGCATGTGGATGACCAGATCTTCGTTTTCCACGCTCGTCCTCGCCCCGATCGACACCTACCCCGCGCCATTGTTCTGCAAGGCCCGTGGCGGCGGGTGCGGTGGGGGCGGTTGGTGTGACGTTGTCGTAGCGCGGCGTGCTCGTTCCCGAACCGTCGGTGCGTGCTGGGAGGATCAGGACATGCCCGCCGACTCCATCCTGCTCGCCGGCCGACCGTTCCCCCTCGGCGCCCACCCCGAGGCCGGAGGGGTGCGCTTCGCCGTCTCCGCACCGCCCGCCGACGCCGTCGAGGTGTGCCTGATCAGCGAAGACGGCACCGAGGAGAGGGTGGAGCTGACCGAGCGGACGTTCGGCGTCTGGCACGGGCTGATCTCCGGCGTGACCCCCGGCCAGCGCTACGGCTACCGGGTGCACGGCCCCTACGACCCGTCGCGCGGCCTGCGCTGCAACCCGGCGAAGATCCTCGTGGACCCGTATGCGACGAGGATCACGGGCGGGTTGACCGACCTGCGGGCGGCGCTGGGCTACGTGGGCGACCCGATGCACGGCGGCCCGTCGCCGGTGGACTCGCTGGGCAGCGTGCCGCTGTCGGTGGTGACCTCGCCGGGCGGGCCGGACACCGGCGTGAAGCCCCAGGTGCCGTTCGAGGAGGCGGTGGTCTACGAGCTGCACGTGCGGGGGTTCACGAAGCGGCACCCCGGCGTGCCCGAGCACCTGCGCGGCACCTACCTGGGGCTGGCGCACCCGACCGTGGTGGAGCACCTGGTTCGGCTGGGCGTGACCACGGTCGAGCTGCTGCCCGTGCAGGCGTTCGTGGACGAGCCGTCGCTGGTCGAGGCCGGTCGGCACAACTACTGGGGCTACTCGCCGCTGAGCTGGTTCGCGCCGCACCCCGGGTACGCCAGCGAGCCGGGGCGCGAGGTCGAGGAGTTCCGGACCATGGTGTCCGCGCTGCACTCGGCGAACATCGAGGTCGTGATCGACGTGGTCTACAACCACACCTGCGAGGGCGGGCCGGACGGTCCGACGCTGTGCTACCGGGGGTTCGACGCGCCCGGCTACTACCTGCACATCGAGGGCGGCGGCACCCTGGACATCACCGGGTGCGGCAACACCACCGAGGCCGGGTCGCCGCAGTTCGTGAGGCTGGTCACGGACTCGCTGCGGTACTGGGCGACCGAGATGGGCGTGGACGGGTTCCGGTTCGACCTGGCGTCCACGCTGGGCCGGCCGGGCGGCCGGGGGTTCGACCGGGCGTCGGCGATGCTCACCGCGATCACCTCGGACCCGGTGCTGTCGCGGTGCAAGCTGATCGCGGAGCCGTGGGACGCGACCGGCGACGGGTACCGGGTGGGCGACTTCGGCGTGCAGTGGGCCGAGTGGAACGGCCGGTACCGGGACACCGTGCGCGACTTCTGGCGGGGCATGACGAACGTGCGCGACCTGGCCTACCGGCTGTCCGGGTCGTCCGACCTGTACGCCGACGACCTGCGGCGGCCGTGGCAGTCGATCAACTTCGTCACCGCGCACGACGGGTTCACGCTGCGCGACCTGGTGTCGTACAACGAGAAGCACAACCTGGCCAACGGCGAGGACAACCGCGACGGCACCAACGACAACCGGTCGTGGAACTGCGGCGTCGAGGGCGACACGGACGACGCCGCGGTGCTGGCGCTGCGGGCGCGGCAGGCGCGCAACCTCTTCGCCACCCTGCTGCTGTCCACCGGCACCCCGATGATCACCGCGGGTGACGAGCAGTGGCGCACGCAGCTGGGCAACAACAACGCGTACTGCCTGGACGACGAGACGTCGTGGGTGGACTGGGAGCTGTCGCCGGAGGGCGCGTCGATGCTGGCCTTCGCCCGGCGCGTGATCAACCTGCGGGCGGACAGCCCGGCGCTGCGGCAGCCGCAGTTCTTCGACGGCCGCACCACGCCGTCGGGCGCGCCGGACCTGGTGTGGTTCCGCCCGGACGGCGAGGAGATGGCCGAGACGGACTGGTTCGACGACGGCAGGCGGTTCCTGGGCATGTGGATCGACGGGTCCACGTCGCTGTCCCGCTCGCGCGACGGCGAACTGGTGTCGGACCACTCGTGGCTGCTGCTCGTGCACGCCGGGCCGGACGCGATCGAGGTCACCCTGCCGGGGCCGGAGTACGGCGGCCGCTACGAACCGGTGCTGGACACCACGACGGCCGACGGCTCGCCCGCGTCACCGGGCTCGCTGGCCGCCGGCACGAAGGTGACCCTGGCCGGCCGCTCGCTGGCGCTGTTCCGCGTGCCGGACTAATCCCCGCCCATTCCCCTTCCCCCGATTCCCACCGGAATTCACGGAAACCTCCACAATTCATCGCCTTCCCTCGGTTCCCGAGGTTTTCCCGGACACTGGGACGCACTGCGTCCCGGTGCTCCTCGTGGCACCATGCCGGAATGGGCCGACAGCTGCTGACCTGGTGCGATCGCACGGTTGACCTGCTGCTGGTCGCGTCGTGCGGCTGTAGTCGGACGCGGCGCGGCCGGTGAGCTGACTTTCAGCCCCGGAATACGCCGCGCCGCGTCCTGATCGCTACTCGCACTTCCCCGTAGCTATCGAGGAGCGGCTTGTCGTGACCACGACGATCCCTGGTGCCTACCTGCACCCGAAGCTGGACGTGCAACTGCTGCGCGACCTGATCCACCCGACCCGAGACCTGTGGACGCCGCGCGAGCTGCGCGACCTGACCTCCACCGTCACCTCCGAGCTGACCACCCCGCTGCTGGACGTGCTGGAGTACGACCCGGCGCGCCGCTGGTGGACGAGGCTGGGGCTGACGGAGGGCGTGGAGCTGTGGCTGCTGAGCTGGCTGCCCGGCCAGGGCACCGAACCCCACGACCACGGCGGGGCGGCCGGCTCGTTCACCGTGCTGACCGGTGAGCTGCACGAGGACTACCGCTACCCCGGCGGGCCGATCCGCAGCGCGGCGCGGCCGGTGGGCAGCGCGCTCGGGTTCGGCTCCGGGCGGGCACACCAAGTGGTGAACCGGGGTGCGGTGGGCGCGGCCAGCGTGCACGCTTACTCACCGCCGCTGGTGCCGACCCGCGAGTACCCCGGCCTGGCGGACATCCCGGACCGGATCCCGCCGCTGCCGGCCCAGCGGCTGCCGTTGGAGCAGTTGAGCGTGCTGACCGAGCAGGAGGGCCCGTGAGCGCGGAGCGTTTGCTGGAGGAGGCTCGCCGCGACCTCGTCCGCGTCGAGCCCCGCGAACTGGGCGACCTGCCGGACGCCCTGGTGGTCGACATCCGCCCCCACCACAACCGGGCCGCCGAGGGCGAGATCCCCGGCTCGATCCCGATCGAGCGCATCGTCCTGGAGTGGCGCCTGGACCCGACGGGCGACCACCGCATCCCCGGCTTCACCGCCGACACCACCGTGGTGGTCGTGTGCAACGAGGGCTACGCCTCCAGCCTGGCCGCCCGCGACCTCCAACGAGTGGGCCTCCCCCGCGCCACCGACCTGATCGGCGGTTTCCGCGCCTACGCCGCCGCCAACCTCCCCATAACCCCCACCCCCACCCCACCCATCACCTAACCCCTCCACCGCGCGTGTCCTCCACTCAGACACCGCGTGTCCTCCACTACAACACCGCGAGTCCTCCACTCAGCCCTCGCGTGTCATGCACTCAGCCCTCGCGAGTCATGCACTCAGCCCTCGCGTGTCATGCGCTCAAACCTCGCGAGTCGTACGTCCAGGACGCGCGAGTCGTACGTTCAGCACCCCCGAGTTGCACGTTCAGGAATCGCTGAACGTCGAACTCGGCAGGTCTGAGCGCATGACACGCGGGACCTGAACGCATGACTCGCGAGGTCTGGAGGTACGACTCGCGAGGTCTGGGCGTACGACTCGCGGTGTCGGAGTGGAGGACACGTGGTGTTGGAGTGGAGGACACGCGGAACCCCTGGGTTGGTGGGTGCGTCTGGGTGGCGTGTGGAAGGTGCTGGCCGGGGTTGTCCTGGTGGTGTTGGCGGTGTGGCGGCCCGGGGTGGCGTCGGTCGGCGGGGCCGCGGTCGGGTGGTGGGCCGTGCTGGCCGCGGTGCAGGTCGGGCTGCTGGTCGGGGCGCTGGTGGCCGGGGTGCGGGTGTCGCTGGTGGTGATCGGGGTCGGCGGTGAGGTGCGGACGTGGACGCGGCCCGGTCGGCGGGTGGTGCTGCGGAACGTGCCGTTGCTGATGTCGGTCGGGCTGACGTCGGTTCGCGAGCCGGTTCGGGTTCGGTTGTGGTGCACGGCGCTGGTGGCCGCGGTGGTGCTGGGCGCGGTGGTGGGTGCTGCCTGGGTCGCGGCCGCCGGGGAGGCGGGGAGCGGGTTCTGGCGCGGGTTCGCGGTGGCGGGGTCGGCGGTGGCCGTCAACGCGTTGTGGCCGCGGCGGCGGCCCGGGACCACCTCGGTCGGCTGGTTCCTGTTCTCGCTGCCCCGGCTCGAAGGGCGGCCGCTGGAGGAGTACGAGGCCACGCCGCTCCTCAACCGGGTGACCGACGCCATCGCGGTCGGTGACCTGGACCGGGCCGAGGCGCTGGCCGACGAACTGGTCGAGCGGTACCCGGCGCTGCTGGTGTCCACCGGGGCGCGCGTGGCGGTGCTGAGCCTGCGCACCCGGTACCTGGAGGCGCTCCAGGTGGTGAGCGGCCTCGCCGGGCGGCAGGACCTGGGGCCGCGCGACATGGCGTTCGTGATGGCGCAGATGGCCGGTTCCACGGTCAACGCGCTGGAGGGCGGGCTGGTGCCCCTGGAGGTCGGGGTGCCCGCGGTGCGCAACTCGCTGGACGGCGCGGTCAAGCTCGGCTACCCGCGCTACCGCTGCGCGGGCACGCTGGCCCGGCTGGCGCTGCTGGAGGACGACCACGCCACCGCGTTCACCCTCGCCAACCAGGCCCGGCAGACCAGCGAGGACGGCCTGGACCGGGCCGACGCGCTGGCCACCATGGCGCGGGCCCAGATGGCGTCCGGCGACAACGCGGCCGCCCGCGCCACGCTGGCCGAGGCCGAGCAGCTGGCCGGGTGGCTGCCGCGCGTGGCCGAGACCAGCGCCCGGCTCAACATCGCCTGAGGGCGAGGGGGCGAGCCGGGCGCCGGGGGCCGGCCGAGGACCAGCCGGGGACCGGCCGGGGGCCGGCCGGGATCAGCCGGCCAGGACGACCCGGCCCAGTTCGGCCGGCGACGCCAGCAGGTCGTGCCGGGGCAGCACGCGCACCGTGTAGCCCACCGCGCCCGCGTGCGGCAGCGGCACCTCGACCTCGTAGTTGCCGTTGCCCGCGTAGTCCATGGAGCGCGTGACCACGTCGTACAGCTCGTCCGAGTCGCCCACGCGGCCGAGCGCCACCTGCACGTCCACCTCGGACGGCTCCAGCCCGGCCAGCTCGACCCGTGCCCGCACGCCCACCGGCGAGCCGAGCAGCGGCGCCGCCGAGCCGTTCAGCGACACCTCCGAGTCGAGCACCCGCACCCGCGTCCACGACGCCCTCAGCCGCTGCCGGTACGCCGCCAGCTCCTTCGCGCCCCGGTAGCCCTCGCCGACCACGGAGGCCGCCGACGCCGCGGCGGGCGCATACAGCTTCTCCACGTACTCGCGCACCATCCGCGACGCCTGCACGGCCGGGCCGAGCGAGGCCAGCGTGTGCCGGACCATGGCCAGCCAGCGGGTCGGCACGCCGTCCTCGCCGCGGTCGTAGAACAGCGGCGCGACCTGGTTGCCCAGCAGGTCGTAGAGCGCGGCGGCCTCCAGGTCGTCGCGCCGGTTCGGGTCGGCGACGCCGTCCGCGGTGGGGATGGCCCAGCCGTTGCTGCCGTCGTACAGCTCGTCCCACCAGCCGTCCCGGATGGACAGGTTCAGGCCGCCGTTGAGCGCCGACTTCATGCCGGACGTGCCGCACGCCTCCAGCGGGCGCATCGGGTTGTTCAGCCACACGTCGCAGCCCCAGTACAGGTACCGGGCCATGGACATGTCGTAGTCGGGCAGGAACACGATCCGGTGGCGCACGCCCGCGTCGTCGGCGAACCGCACGATCTGCTGGATCAGCGCCTTGCCGCCGTCGTCGGCCGGGTGCGACTTGCCGGCCACGACGAGCTGCACGGGCCGCTCGGGGTGCAGCAGCAGGTGCCGCAGCCGTTCGGCGTCCCGCAGCATCAGGGTGAGCCGCTTGTACGTGGGCACGCGGCGGGCGAAGCCGACGGTCAGCACGTCCGGGTCGAACACCGAGTCGGTCCAGCCCAGCTCCAGCGCGCTCGCGCCGCGCTGGAGCCACGAGGCGCGCGTGCGGCGGCGGACCTCGCCCACCAGCTCGGCGCGCAGCTCGTTGCGCAGCTCCCACAGCCGCTGGTCGGTGACCGGCTCGAACCCGCGCAGGCCCACGCCGGGGTCGTCGGTCTCGCCGAGCAGCCTGCTCATCTCGGTGGCCGTCCACGTGGGGCCGTGCACGCCGTTGGTGATGGACCCGATGGGCACCTCGGCGGCGTCGAAGCCCGGCCACAGGCCCCGGAACATGTCGCGGCTGACCGAGCCGTGCAGCTTGGACACGCCGTTGGCGCGCTGCGCGAGCCGCAGGCCCATGTGCGCCATGTTGAACAGGCCGGGGTTGTCCTCCGCGCCGAGGGCGAGGACCCGCTGCGTGTTCACGCCGGGCAGCAGCTGCTCGGAGCCGAAGTAGTGCTGCACCAGGTC
This sequence comes from Actinosynnema sp. NPDC059797, assembly GCF_042732085.1. NCBI lineage: Bacteria > Bacillati > Actinomycetota > Actinomycetes > Pseudonocardiales > Pseudonocardiaceae > Actinosynnema > Actinosynnema sp. NPDC059797. Next base: position 9,726 of record NZ_JBHWIE010000007.1, on the reverse strand, counting down.
GACCGGGAAGCGGTCGATGCCGGCGGGCACGGGCGTGTGCGTGGTGAACACGGTGCCCGCGCGCACGGCGGCCAGCGCCTGGTCGAAGTCCAGGCCCTCGCCGGTGACCAGCTCGCGGATGCGCTCCAGGCCGAGGAAGCCCGCGTGGCCCTCGTTGGTGTGGAACACCTCGGGCGAGGGGTGCCCGGTCAGGTCGCAGTACGTGCGCACGGCCCGCACGCCGCCGACGCCCGCCAGGATCTCCTGCTTGATGCGGTGGTCCTGGTCGCCGCCGTAGAGGCGGTCGGTGACGCCGCGCAGGTCCTCGTCGTTCTCCTCGACGTCGGAGTCCAGCAGCAGCAGCGGCACGCGGCCGACCCGCGCCTTCCAGATCTTGGCGCGCAGCACGCGGTCGCCGGGCATCGCGACGTGCACCAGGACCGGCGCGCCGGACGGCTCGGTGAGCAGCTCCAGCGGCAGGCCGCGCGGGTCGAGGACGGGGTAGTGCTCGATCTGCCAGCCGTCCAGCGACAGGGCCTGGCGGAAGTAGCCGGACCGGTAGAGCAGGCCGACGGCGATCAGCGGCACGCCCAGGTCGGAGGCCGCCTTGAGGTGGTCGCCCGCCAGCACGCCGAGGCCGCCGGAGTAGTTCGGCAGGGCCTCGGTGACGCCGAACTCCATGGAGAAGTACGCGATGGCGCCCGGCAGCGCCGGCCCGTCGCCGCGTTGGCGCAGCTCGTCCTGGCGGCGCTGGAACCAGCGCGGGCCGGTGGTGTACTGGTGCAGGTCGTCGGCCAGCGCGCGGACGTGGGCGAGGAACCCCTCGTCGCGGGACAGCTCCTCCAGCCGCTCCGGCGCGACCTCGGACAGCAGTCGGAGGGGGTCGTTGCCGGCCTCCCACAGGCCGGCGTCCACGGAGGCGAACAGGTCCTGGGTGGGCTGGTGCCACGTCCAGCGCAGGTTCGTGGCGAGGGTGCCCAGGGCCGCCAGCGGCTCGGGCAGGCTGGCTCGGACGGTGAACCGGCGAAGTGCTCGCATGGCGTCGGACCTTATCCCCCATCCAGCGGTGTCGGGCAACGGTCACCCGAACCGATGCAGGGATCGATGCAGCCCGACCTGCGCGAACGTTTTTCCCGCAAGTTATTTCGCGGCGGGGGCGCGAGCGTTAACGGCAGCCGTCGACGGGGGCGCGACCGGGTGACGTCCTTCGCCCGAACGGTACCGGCGTGGCACCGTCGCGGCGGCTCACGACCTGAAACCTTGACTCAGCCATGTCGAGATGGACGGAGGTCACAAGTGTGCGATCCAATCAGACGGGGTAGGAAGACCAAGTAAGAGTCCCCGGTGAAGGCTCATCCCATCGCTGCGGGCAGACTTGACCGTGCACGCGTCGCACCAGGGAGAGGGGCGCTGCCGAATGAGCGGCCGACTCGGAATCGACGACGTCTCCCCGACCGTGAGCTGCGGCCGTTACCCGGCTAAGGCCGTGGTCGGCGAGCACCTGCCGGTCGAGGCGACGGTGTGGCGCGAGGGCCATGACGCCGTCGCCGCCACCGTCGTGTGGCGCGGGCCCAACGACCGGGTGGCCCGGCAGACGCGCATGGTCCCCCAGGGCGTGGGCCTCGACCGGTGGGCCGCCACGATCGTGCCGCAGGACGAGGGCGCGTGGACGTTCCGCGTGGACGCGTGGAGCGACCCGTGGGCCACGTGGGTGCACGCCGTCGAGGTGAAGGTCGCCGCCGGGCAGGGCCCGGACGAGCTGGCCAACGACCTGGAGGCGGGCGCCCGCCTCATCGACCGGGTGAGCCGCCGCCCCGACCGCCGCCGGGAGAAGCCGCTGCTGGCCAACGCCGCGGCGGCCCTGCGCGACGAGCACCGGCCGCTCGCGGAGCGCATCGCCCCCGCCCTGTCGGGTGACGTCCGCCAGGTGATGCACGACCACCCGGTGCGCGAGCTGATCACCAAGGGCAAGCCGCAGAAGATCTGGGTGGACCGGAAGCGGGCGGCGTACGGCTCCTGGTACGAGTTCTTCCCGCGCAGCACGGGCGGCGTGGACGAGTCCGGCGTGCCGGTGCACGGCACGTTCACGACCGCGGCCAAGGAGCTGGACCGGATCGCCGCGATGGGCTTCGACGTGGTGTACCTGCCGCCGATCCACCCGATCGGCCGGGTGAACCGCAAGGGCCCGAACAACACGCTCACCGCCACCGAGGACGACCCGGGCTCGCCGTGGGCGATCGGCGCGGACGAGGGCGGGCACGACGCGATCCACCCCGAGCTGGGCACCATCGAGGACTTCGACGCGTTCGTGGACCGCGCGGGCGAGCTGGACCTGGAGGTCGCGATCGACCTCGCCATCCAGTGCGCGCCCGACCACCCGTGGGTGCTGAAGAACCCCGAGTGGTTCACCACGCGCCCGGACGGCACGATCGCCTACGCGGAGAACCCGCCGAAGAAGTACCAGGACATCTACCCGGTCAACTTCGACAACGACCCGCAGGGCATCTACAACGAGATCCTGCGCGTCGTGCTGCACTGGGTGGACCACGGGGTGCGGATCTTCCGGGTCGACAACCCGCACACCAAGCCGCCGGACTTCTGGGCGTGGCTGATCTGGGCGGTCAAGGACCGCCACCCGGACGTGCTGTTCCTGTCCGAGGCGTTCACCCGGCCGGCGCGCCTGTACGGGCTGGCCAAGCTCGGCTTCACGCAGAGCTACACCTACTTCACCTGGCGCACGTCCAAGGAGGAGCTGACCGAGTTCGGCAACGAGCTGGTCGCGCACTGGGACGAGGCCAGGCCCAACCTGTTCGTCAACACCCCGGACATCCTGCACGAGTCGTTGCAGGTGGGCGGTCCGGGCATGTTCGCGCTGCGCGCGGCGCTGGCGGCGACGATGGCGCCGACCTGGGGCGTGTACTCGGGCTACGAGCTGTTCGAGCACGAGCCCGTCAAGCCGGGCAGCGAGGAGTACCTCAACTCGGAGAAGTACCAGCTCCGCCCCCGCGACTACGCGGCGGCGGTGGCCGAGGGCCGATCACTGGAACCGTGGTTGCGCAAGCTGAACGCGATCCGCCGGGCGCACCCGGCGTTGCAGCAGATGCGAACACTCCGGTTCCACCACGTGGAGAACCCGGCGCTGATCGCCTACTCGAAGCAGGACCCGGGTACCGGCGACACGGTGGTCGTGGTGGTCAACCTGGATCCGCACGACGCGCAGGACGGCACGCTCTGGCTGGACCTGCCGGCGCTCGGCTTCGACTGGCACGAGCGCCTGATCGCGCACGACGAGGTGTCCGGGGAGACCTGGGACTGGGGTCAGGCCAACTACGTCCGGATCGAACCCTGGCGCGCCCCGGCACACATCGTCGGCGTGCTGCGCCGATCCGGCCAGGGCTGATCCGGCCAGGGCCCCTACCAGGCAATACAACCCGGTCCCCTTTTCACCCACAGTCCCCGCGCCCGAAGACGGGCGCGCGGGGCTGTCGAACGTACCCCCGACGAGGTGGGGCGAGGTGGAGCACAGATGCAAGAAGAGGCCCGACCCGACGTCGCGCTGGTAGGTCTCGAGGACGTGCCGCACACCGGTGAGGCCGTCCGCGCGGACGGCCTGCTCGTGGAGCCCCAGGCCGAGGAGTTCCGGTCGGCCCGGCTCGTGCCGCGCGAGACCGACTGGTTCAAGGGCGCCGTGTTCTACGAGGTGCTGGTCCGCGCGTTCAGCGACTCCAACGGCGACGGCACGGGCGACCTGCGCGGCCTGGCGTCCCGGTTGGACTACCTGGAGTGGCTGGGGGTGGACTGCCTGTGGCTGCCGCCGTTCTACGCCTCGCCGCTGCGCGACGGCGGGTACGACATCTCCGACTTCCGGGCGGTGCTGCCCGAGTTCGGCACCGTCGAGGACTTCGTCTACCTGCTGGACGAGGCCCACAGCCGGGGCATCCGGGTGATCACCGACCTGGTCCTGAACCACACGAGTGACGCGCACCCCTGGTTCCAGGCCTCCCGGACCGACCCGGACGGGCCCTACGGCGACTTCTACGTCTGGAACGACGACGACCAGAAGTACGGCGAGGCCCGGATCATCTTCGTCGACACCGAGAGCTCGAACTGGACCTACGACCCGGTGCGCGGCCAGTTCTACTGGCACCGGTTCTTCAGCCACCAGCCGGACCTGAACTACGAGAACCCGGCCGTGCAGGAGGCGATGCTCGACGTCCTGCGGTTCTGGCTGGACCTGGGCATCGACGGCTTCCGCCTCGACGCCGTGCCCTACCTGTTCGAGCAGGAGGGCACCAACTGCGAGAACCTCCCCCGCACGCACGACTTCCTCAAGCGCTGCCGCAAGGTCGTCGACGACGAGTACCCCGGGCGGGTGCTGCTGGCCGAGGCGAACCAGTGGCCCTCGGACGTGGTCGAGTACTTCGGCAACCCCGAGGTCGGCGGCGACGAGTGCCACATGGCGTTCCACTTCCCGCTCATGCCGCGCATCTTCATGGCCGTGCGGCGCGAGTCGCGGTTCCCCATCTCGGAGATCCTGGCGCAGACGCCGCAGATCCCCGACGGCTGCCAGTGGGGCATCTTCCTCCGCAACCACGACGAGCTGACGCTCGAGATGGTCACCGACGAGGAACGCGACTACATGTACGCGGAGTACGCCAAGGACCCGCGCATGAAGGCCAACATCGGCATCCGCCGGCGCCTGGCCCCGCTGCTGGAGAACGACCGCAACCAGCAGGAGCTGTTCACCGCCATGCTGCTGTCCCTGCCGGGCTCGCCCGTCCTCTACTACGGTGACGAGATCGGCATGGGCGACAACATCTGGCTCGGCGACCGCGACGCGGTGCGGACGCCCATGCAGTGGACCCCGGACCGCAACGCGGGCTTCTCCAGCTGCGACCCCGGCCGGATCTACCTGCCCGTGATCATGGACCCGGTGTACGGCTACCAGGGGCTCAACGTCGAGGCGCAGCTGAACAACCAGTCGTCGCTGCTCAACTGGACGCGCCGGATGATCGAGGTGCGCAAGCAGCACCGCGCGTTCGCCGACGGTGACTTCACCGACCTCGGCGGGTCCAACCCCAGCGTGCTCGCCTACCGGCGGCGGTACTGCCGACCGGACGGGCGCGAGGACGTCGTGGTGTGCGTGAACAACCTGTCGCGGTTCCCGCAGCCGGTGGAGCTGGACCTGTCGGAGCACCGCGGCGCGCGGCCCGTCGAGCTGACCGGCGGTGTCCGCTTCCCGCGGATCGGCGACCTGTCGTACCTGCTCACGCTGCCCGGCCACGGCTTCTACTGGTTCCAGCTCGTGGACGACGAAGACAGCGAGACGAGGTGAGGGACGTGACCGATCCGCACGACCTGGTCGACAAGGTGGTCACCGAGCTGCCGGCGTGGCTGCCCGCGCAGCGGTGGTTCGGCGGCAAGGACCGCCCGATCACCTCGGTGCGCCCCCTGCGGACCACGGTGTTGCGGGGCGGGGAACCGCCGCTGGTGCACCTGGTGGTCGAGGTGGAGCAACCGGGGCGGCGCGAGCCGTACCAACTGCTGGTCACCGACCAGGTGGAGAACTACGACGCGACGACCGACCACGAGCTGACCGGTGTGCTGCTCGACCTCGTCGCCGAGGACCGCGAGGTCGACGGCCTGCGGTTCGCGCACGAGCCGGGCGTGGAGCTGCAGACCGGGCTGCGCGGGCGGCCCGTCGGCGCCGAGCAGTCCAACACCTCGATCGTGTTCGGCAGCCAGTACATCCTCAAGCTGTTCCGCAAGCTGACCGCGGGCGAGAACCCGGACCTGGTGCTCCAGCGCGCGCTGCACGAGGTCGGCTGCGAGCACATCGCCCAGCCGCTCGGGTCGATCACCGGCGAGCTGGACGGCCGGCCCACCACGGTCGGGATGCTCCAGCAGTTCCTGCCGGACGCGGTGGACGGCTGGGCCATGGCCACCACGAGCGTCCGGGACCTGATGACCGAGCGGGACCTGCACGCCGACGAGGTGGGCGGCGACTTCGCCGGCGAGGCCCAGCGGCTCGGCCAGGCCGTGGCCACCGTGCACGCGGACCTGGAACGGGCCCTGGGCACGCAGCACGCCGACGCCGACGACATCGAGCGCAGCGTCCAGGCCATGGTCACCCGGCTGGACGAGGTCGTGTCCCGGGTGCCGGACCTGGAGCCGTACGTGCCGGCGCTGCGCGAGGCGTTCGAGCAGGCCAGGGACACGCCGGGGGCGATCGCCATCCAGCACATCCACGGCGACCTGCACCTGGGCCAGGTGCTGCGCACCGTGCAGGGCTGGCTGCTGATCGACTTCGAGGGCGAGCCGGGCGCGCCGATCGCCGAGCGGACCGCGCTGCGGTCGCCGCTGCGGGACGTGGCCGGGATGCTGCGGTCGTTCGACTACGCGGCGCACCAGCTGCTCGTCGGCCGGCCGGAGGACCACCAGCTCGCCGTGCGGGCGCTGGAGTGGGCGCGGCGCAACCGGGCCGCCTTCACCGAGGGCTACGCCGAATCGGCCTCGCCTTCGGTGGGTGATCCGCGCAGGCGCGGGTACCTGTTGAGGGCGTTCGAGCTGGACAAGGCCGTGTACGAGGTCGCCTACGAGCACGCGAACCGGCCGGAGTGGTTGACGGTGCCGCTGTCGTCGATCGCCCGGATCACTGGAGAGGGAGCCCCGCAGTCATGATCTCGCCCCAGGACGTCGACCGGCTGCTGGCCGGGGCGCACCACGACCCGCACTCCGTGCTCGGCGTGCACCACACCCCCGGTGGTGTGGTGGCGCGGGCGCTGCGGCCGGGCGCGTCCGCGGTGTCGGTGATGGCCGGGGACAAGCGCTTCGAGCTGGACCGGGTGGTCGACGGGCTGTTCGAGGGCGAGCTGCCCGAGCACCCCGGCGACTACCGGCTGGAGGTCGACTACTCCGGCCACGTGGTCGAGGTGGACGACCCGTACCGGTGGCTGCCGACCGTCGGCGAGCTGGACCTGCACCTGATCGGCGAGGGCCGCCACGAGCGGCTGTGGGACGCGCTGGGCGCGCACGTGCGCTCCTACGACACGCCCAACGGCGCGGTCACCGGCGTCTCGTTCGCCGTGTGGGCGCCCACCGCGCGGGGCGTGCGGGTGTGCGGCGACTTCGACGGCTGGGACGGCCGGGCCAACCCGATGCGGTCGCTCGGCTCGTCGGGCGTGTGGGAGGTCTTCATCCCCGGCGTCGGGGTCGGCACCCGGTACAAGTTCCGCATCCTCGGCCAGGACGGCGGGTGGCACGAGAAGGCCGACCCGATGGCCTTCGCCACCGAGACGCCGCCCGCCACCGCGTCGGTCGTCACCACGAGCCGGCACGAGTGGGGCGACGCGGAGTGGGAGGCGCGCCGGGACGCCACCCGGTGGGTGAACGCGCCGATGTCGGTGTACGAGGTGCACCTCGGGTCGTGGAAACCGGGCCTGGGCTACCGCGAGCTGGCCGACGAGCTGGCCGACTACGTGAGCGAGCAGGGCTTCACGCACGTGGAGCTGATGCCCGTGGCCGAGCACCCGTTCGGCGGGTCGTGGGGCTACCAGGTCACCTCGTACTACGCCCCCACCTCCCGGTTCGGCTCACCGGACGACTTCCGGCACTTCGTCGACACCCTGCACCAGCGCGGCATCGGCGTGATCATGGACTGGGTGCCCGCCCACTTCCCCAAGGACTCGTGGGCGCTGGCCCGCTTCGACGGCACCCCGCTGTACGAGCACGGCGACCCGCGGCGCGGCGAGCACCCCGACTGGGGCACGCTGGTGTTCGACTTCGGGCGCAACGAGGTGCGCAACTTCCTCGTCGCCAACGCCCTGTACTGGATCGACGAGTTCCACATCGACGGCCTGCGGGTCGACGCGGTGGCCTCCATGCTCTACCTGGACTACTCCCGCCAGGAGGGGCAGTGGCTGCCCAACCAGTACGGCGGCCGGGAGAACCTGGACGCCGTCCGGTTCCTCCAGGAGCTGAACGCCACGGTCTACAAGCACCACCCGGGCGTGGTGATGGTGGCGGAGGAGTCCACGGCGTGGCCGGGCGTCACGCGGCCCACCCACCTGGGCGGCCTGGGGTTCGGGTTCAAGTGGAACATGGGCTGGATGCACGACACGCTGCACTACCTGTCGCGCGAGCCGATCCACCGGTCGTTCCACCACAACGAGATCACCTTCTCGCTGGTGTACGCGTGGAGCGAGAACTTCGTGCTGCCGCTGTCGCACGACGAGGTGGTGCACGGCAAGGGCTCGCTGTGGCAGCGGATGCCCGGCGACGACTGGAACAAGGCCGCGGGCCTGCGGACGCTGCTGGCGTACATGTGGGCGCACCCCGGCAAGCAGCTCCTGTTCATGGGCGGCGAGTTCGGGCAGCGGGGCGAGTGGTCGGAGTCCCGGTCGCTGGACTGGCACCTGCTGGACGAGCCGCTGCACCGGGGCGTGCGGTCGCTGATCGCGGACCTCAACGGGGTGTACCGCTCCTCGCCCGCCCTGTACTCGGCCGACGACCGGCCGGAGGGGTTCTCCTGGATCGACGCCAACGACTCGGGCGGCAACGTGCTGAGCTTCCTGCGCGTCGGCGAGGACGGGTCGCTGCTGGCCTGCGTCGCCAACTTCTCCGGGATGCCGCACCACGACTACCGGGTCGGGCTGCCGCTCGCGGGCCGGTGGCGCGAGGTGGTGAACACTGACTCGGAGGTCTACGGCGGGTCCGGGGTCGGGAACATGGGCGTCGTGGAGGCGGAGGAGGAGCCCTGGCACGGCCGGCCGGCGTCGGCGGTGCTCCAGCTCCCGCCGTCCGGGGTGCTGTGGCTGGCGCCGGAGGAGCAGCCGGTCACCGGGGTGCTGTGAGCCCGGGTGCCGCGAGCCGGGGTGCGCTGATCGGGGTGCGCTGATCGGGGTGCGCTGATCGGGTGCGCTGAGCCGGGTGCGCTGATCGGGTGGCGTTGTCGGGGCGTCCCGCCGCGAGGTGGGGCGCCCCCGGCTTTTCGCCCGGTGACCGGACGGTCGTCGGAAGTGTCCGGATCGCGGCGGCCGGCGCGGGGAACGACCCTACTTCCGGGGCTGGTGGCCCCCTGTCACGGCTGGTTGTTTGGGATCGGGAGCCTCCCCTGTCACCGGCTCCCGGCTCTTCCCTGCCAGAAGGAGACCACCATGTTCGTGCGCAAGGTCGCGCGCGCCGCAACGCTCGTGCTGAGCCTGGTCCTGCCGCTGGTCGCGGTCGCCGCGCCCAGCGCCGCCGCCGCGCCGGCGGACCCCGGCGCGCTGGTCCGCACCCTGTACTACGACACCAGCCAGGCCCAGGAGTTCGCCGCCGACTGGGACAAGGCGGCCGCCAACTGGAACGCCTCGGTCACCAACGTCCGGCTCGCCAAGCGCGCCTCCGGCACGCCGACCAACATCCGGATCTACGCCGACAACGGCTGGCCCCGCGCCTACGTGACGTCGCTCGGCAACGGGACCGTCTACATGGGACGCCAGGCCGTCCAGCAGGGCCACTACCGGCCCCGCATCACCACCCACGAGATCGGGCACATCCTGGGCCTGCCCGACCGGCGCACCGGGCTGTGCTCGGACCTGATGTCCGGGTCCAGCGCACCGGCGTCGTGCCGCAACGACCTCCCCAACTCGGCCGAGCGCGCCGAGGTCAACCGCCTGTTCGCGGGCCAGCTCGCGACGGCGGACGTGCGGTCCGCCGCGTACGCGGGCGTGTTCTGACAGGTCGGGACCGTGACCGCCTCCGGGC
>NZ_JBHWIE010000006.1:0-111191 GCF_042732085.1 Actinosynnema sp. NPDC059797 | reverse complement strand
CGACACGCGATGTCCGACTGGACGACACGCCGGGCTTCGCGCGTGTCCTCCGGTCGGACACCGCGAGTCGTACGTTCAGGTCGGGTGAGTCGTACGTCCGGGACACCCGAGTTGTGCGTTCGGGTCAGTGGAGCGGGGCCTCCTGGTTGGCCACCTCGACCAGGACGCCGTCGGCGATCATGTCGTCGACCGCCTTGGGCAGCAGGTACGCGGTGCCGCCGCCCGGCTGCTCGAACCACGGCACGGCCACGCCGGTCAGCACCTCGACCGGGCGGCGCAGCCGGTACACCCGGTACGGCCGGTTCACCCACGACGGGACGAGCGAGCGCTGCGGGAACGGGGTGCCGGCCGCGTAGACCAGGTTGCCCGTGCCGTCGCCGAAGCGGTCGACCTCCACGCCCGCGGGCAGCTCGACCATCTTCTTGTGCCGGAACAGGGTGAGCGGCGGTTCGCCGTTCATCGGGTTGATCGGCCACGAGCGCGTCGGCTTGCCCTCCGGCTGCTGCGCGGCGGCGGGCTGGGCCGGCGGCTCGACCTGCGGGCGCGGCACGGGCGGCCCGGGACGACGCGGCGGCTCCTCCCGGAACCCGTTGTTCATCGGCGGCCGCGGGCGCTGCTGGGGCGGCATCGGCGGTGGGGGCGGCGGCAGCGGGTTCGGGCGCGGCGCGCGGCGGTGGGTGAGGACCAGCTTGCCGACCAGGTAGGCGGCGGCGTCCTCGACGCGGTCGAAGCGGACCGGGTTGGTGGGGCCGTGGTCGAACCACGACACCTCCCAGTCCTGGCCCTCGGTGCGCAGCAGCCACGTGCGGTCGGCGGGCTCGCCGCCGAACCGGTACGCGGCGGGCGGCACGTCCAGCTCGTCGAGCGCGCGGCGGATGCCGGCCAGCTCACGCTCCTCCTCCGGCGTGACCTGGCGGGGCTCGACCACGGCGGGGGGCGGAGGTGGCGGGGTGGGCGTCGCCTCGCGGAACGGCTGAGCGGGTGGGGACGAGGGTGGAGGCGGGGGTGCGGACGCGGGTGCGGGTGCGGGGGTGGGCCCGGACGCGGGGCCGACCTCGGCGAACCGGTCAGGCCGGTCGGACCGGTCGGACCGGTCGGGCGACTGAGCCGTGAACTGGTCAGCCGGCTGAGCCGTGAACTGGTCCGGGGACGGAGCGGCGAACTGGTCCGGCGGCTGGGGGGCGAACTGGTCCGGGGTCGGGACGGCGAAGCGGTCCGAGTCCTGCGCGGCGAACCGGTCGCGTTCCCGGTCCGCGAACTGGTCCGGGGCTTCGGTGGCGAAGCGGTCCGGCTCCTGCGCGGCGAACTGGTCGGGCGCCGGGGTGGCGAAGCGGTCCGAGTCCTGCGACGTGAACTGCTCCGGCGCCGGGACGGCGAAGCGGTCCGAGTCCTGCGCGGCGAACCGGTCCTGCTGCTCCCGGTCCGCGAACGGCGGCTCCTGGGTCGTGAACTGGCCCGGCGACGGGTCGGGGGCCTGGTCCGCGAACCTGTCCTGCTCCTGCGCGGCGAAGCGGTCCGGCTCGTCGGGGAAGCGGTCGCGGGACTGGTCGGCGAACTCGTCCGCCTCCTGCGCCGCGAAGCGGTCCGGCTCCGGCTCCGCGAACCGGTCGTCGGTGAACCGCTCGACCTCCTGGGTCGCGAACCGGTCCGCGTCCTGCTCCGCGTGCGGGGCGGGCGAGGTCTCGGCGAACCGACCGGGCTGCTCCTCGGCGCGCTCGTCGAAGTCACGCCGGTCGGCGGGCGGTGCGCCCGGCTCGTCGAACGGCTCGTCGTCGTGCTCGGCGCGGCCCCGGTCGTACAGCTCCTGGTCGACCTCGAACTCGGCCGTCACCTCGTCGGGCGCGGGGGCGGGCGCCTCGGCCACCGGCTCGTCCGCCGGGTCCTCGCGCACGGAGGACTCACGCACGGAGGACTCACGCACGGAGGACTCATGCACAGGGGCCTCGCGCACGGAGGACTCACGCGCGGGGGACTCGGCGGGCGCCGCCTCGACCTCGGCGGCCTTCCCGGTCCGCACGGGCTCCGGCTCCTCCTCCGAGAACGGGCTCCACGCCTGCGTGTCGCCCGACTCCCGCTCGTACTGGGCGGGCGCGAACAGGTCCATGCCCTCCACGTACGACTCGCGCCGGTACCGGTCGTCGATGACCGGGCCGTCCTCCTCGAACCGCACCCGGTACGGCGGCCCCTCCTGCCCGTACTCGATCGGCTCCGACTTCGCGTCGGCCCGGTCCGCCGCCTCCTCGCCCCCGGCCCGGCCGCCCGGCTCGGTCGGCAGCTCCGGCAGCGCCGCCACGACCGTCGCGCCCACCTCGGCAGGCTCCGGCGGCTCGGCCACCGGCAGCGCGGTGCCCTGCGGCGCGGCCGGCGCGCCCAGGTTGGCCGCGGCGGCGACGCGCGCCTCCTCGGTCACCTCCGGCAGCACGAAGTCCTGCGCCTTGGCCCGCTCCACCAGCTCCGGCTCCGGCGGCACGCCGTAGGCGCGCAGGTAGTAGCCGACCGCGGCGGGCCAGATCCAGTGCCCGTCGGTCTGGAACGCCACCGGCACCACCTGCGGCGCGTCCGGGTTCAGCACGTCCGCGTCGAACCCGCGCCCCACCACCGCGACCGGCGCCCGGTCCAGGTAGCTCAGCAGCAGGTCGCGGTCGTCGTCGGCCACCGGCGGGCGGTTCACCGACGGCCGGCCGCCGGGACCCGCGCCGTCGAACACGCGGGCCGTCCGGAACGCGCGCGGCGGCGGTGGCGGCGCCTGCTGGAGCCTGCGGCGCAGCCAGTCGGGCACGTTCTCGTCCGTGCGCGGGAAGAACCGCATCTCGTCCAGGTACGCCTGGGGCGGCGGCGGGGTCTGCCACGACGGCTCGTTGCGGTCGAAGTCCAGGTTGTAGCTGGACGGGTGGTCCAGCTGGTAGCGGGCGTTGGACCAGCTCCCGCGACCCTCCCGGTACATGCCCGCGCGCAGCCGCGCGAACAGGTTCGCCACCTCCTGAGGCGGTGACCACGCGCGCAGGTTGCCGTCGGTCGACCGGACCTCGGCGGTCAACTCCGAGTACCGACCGGTCGCGCGGTACTCCGCCGTCACGTGGCGCCACTCCTCGGGAGCGGCCCGCATCAGCGTGAGGCCGATCTGCTTGACCAGCGCATCCTGCTCGGTCGGGTTCAGCGGCTTCAGCTCGGACACGTGCACCATCTTCCCCCGCGACTCACCGTGCCCGCACGGCACCCCGCTGGGCCGAACGGACCAATGCGCGCGCTAGGCCCTCGGCGGCGGTGGCTGGGTGGTCACCTCCGGCACCTCGACCAGGCTCCCGTCGGCCAGCAGGTCGGCCACCGACGAGGCGAGGAAGTACCCCGTGCCGCCGCCGGCCTGCCCGAACCACGGCACCGCGACACCCATCAGCGCGGCCACCGGCTTCTGCACCCGGTACACGTGGTAGCGGCGGTTCAGCCAATCCGGTGGCAACGACCGGTTGCCGAACATGGTGCCCGCCGCGTAGACGAGGTTGCCGGACTCCGAGCCGAACCGGTCCACCTCCGCGCCCGCCGTCAGCACCACGGGCTCGCGGTCGCGGAACAGCGACAGCGGCGGTTCGTCGGGCAGCGGCTGGATGTCGGGCACCGGCCGCACCGCCTCGGGCCGGGCGGCCTGCCCGGCGGCTCGCGCCTGGTCCAGGTCCGGGCGCCACAGCAGCTCGGCCAGCAGCACCTTCGCCGCGTCCACGGCGTGCTCGTACACGCGCGGCCTGCCGCTCGGGCCGCGGCCGCCGTCCCAGAACTGCACCTGCCAGCCCGACCGGCCGGGCGCGGGTTCGAGCACCAGCGCGTCCGGCTTCGGTTCGACGATGCCGTACTCGTGCTCGCCGACGCCGAAGTGGTCGAGGCGGGCCTTGAGCTGCTCCAACGCCCGCCGGTCGGCCTCGGAGACCTCACGCGGCCGGTACTCGGGCAGCTCCGCGCCCGGCTGCTGCCCGGTGGCCACCGCGGTCGCGGCGCGCTCGGCCTCCGGTGACACCTCGGGCACGGTGAAGTCGTTGTCGCGGAGGTGCTGCACGAGCTGCGGCACGGGCGGCACGTGGTGGTGGCGCAGGTAGTACGCCACCGCGCCGGGCCACACCCACCTGCCGTCGGTGTGGAAGGACAGCGGCACGGCGGGCGTCGCGTCCGGCCGGAACACGTCCCGGCCGTAGGAGCGGGCGGCCAGCACGACCGGCGCGCCCTCCAGGTAGGCCAGCACGTCGTCCAGCTCCTGCGGGTGCACGGCGGGCCGGTCGCGCACGACGCCCTCGGTCCCGTCGAACACGGGCGCGGCGAAGATCAGCCCGGGGTCGATCTGCGCGACGTCGACCCGGGCGGGCTCGGCCAGGCCCGCGCGTTCCCGCAGCCACCCGGGCAGCGCGTCGTCGTCGCGCGGGTAGGTCCTCAGCTCCTCCAGGTGGTGCTCGCGGGAGGGCGGCCGGGTCCAGTCCGGCTCGTGGTCCCGGTCGAACTCCGCCGAGTACGTGTCCGGGTGCACCAGGTGGAACTTCATCGAGAACCACGTGCCCCGGCCCGGCCGCGCCATGCCGTCGCGCAGCTGCACGAAGAACGGCAGCGCCTCCGCCGGCAGCTCCCACGCGAACGACGAGCCGTACATGGTCAGCCCGGAGACCTCCGCCTCCACGTGGCCGCCGACCATCCGGAAGTCCACCCACAGCTGCTCCCAGTCACCCGGCAGGCGCTGCACGAGCAGGGTGGTGACCGAGCCGAGGATCGCGTTCTGGTCCTCGACGTCCAACTGCGGGGCGGTCATGCGTTCTGCTCCTCGGTGCTCGCCTCGACGAGCTTGGCGCGCAGCCAGTCGGGCGTGTAGGCGTCGTCGCGGGGGAAGACCTGGAGGTCCCGGGCGAAGTCGGCGGCCGGGACCGGCGGGTCGAACAGCGGGTCGTGGTCGAAGTTGTAGGTGATGTCGATGCGGACCGGCGCGTTGACCACGCACCGGGCCGAGAACCACGTGCCGCGACCCGGCTGGTGCAGCACCTGGCGCATCTCCTGGAACGCCGCGGTCAGCCCCTCCGGCGGGAACACCTCGGGGGTGGTCCGGTCCGGCATGTACACCGTCATCGCCACGTCCTGCACGGCCACCGTCATCCGCACCAGCACGTCGATCCGCCGGAACCCCTCCGGAGCAGCGTCCAGCAGCAGGCCGCCGATGTGCTGGAGCAGCTCGTCGTGGCGCTGCTCAGAAGTCGGCCGGCCAGAGGGCTGCGTTGTGCTCATTCGGGTAGCTCCTGACGTAGATCTCGGTCGTGCCGTCGTCGAGCGTCACGCGCCAGCGGGTCTGGTACGTGTGCGGGTGCCGCTGGAGGGGGTCACGCAGTGCGAACGTGTCGATGATCTCGACCGTACCGCCGGACTTCATGAACGCCGCGCGGTCCCGTTCCATGCGGTGCCAGGTCTCCTCCGTGACGAACGCCGGGCGCTCGTTGCCCTGGTTCTGGTCGCGCTGCTGGCTCGACTGGTTGGCCGCCTCGCCGGGCCCGCCGGTCTCGTTGCCCTGGTGGTGGCCGCCGTCGGACAGCTTGCGGCCGTTCGAGTCCACCTCGCCGTGGGTGCCGACCTCCAGCTGCGCGGCGTTGTCCCGGCGGATCGCGCCGCCCGAGGACAGGTCCGGTCTGCCGGTCGTGGCGACCGTCTCGCCGTCGCCGTTGGTGCGGCCCCGCCACGCGTCGCCGTCCGCGACCAGCACCGCGTTGGGCAGCGGGTTGTTCAGGTCGGGGCTGAACGGGCGGAACGTGTGGATGTGCGAGGTGGCGCCGTCGGCGCCGGTCTGGAAGGTGCCGTAGCCCTGGCCCTTGTGGTCGTCCAGCACGAACCGGGTGTTGGGCGGCAGGTCCGCGCGCGCCGAGAACGGGTTCTTGTTGTCGTACGGGCGCAGCGCGGAGTCGCGCTGCTGCTGCGTCCAGCCGCTGGTGTCGCCGCTGACGACCGCCACCGAGTACTGCCACTCGCCGTTGACCCTGGTGCGCTCCACGGCGAGCCGGACCTCGCCGTTGGCCGGGGCGGGCCACGCCTGGGCCGGCTGCTCGGCCTTGCCCAGGCCGTAGAAGCCGTCGGAGGTGATCTGCGCGTGCGCCGGGGCCTGCGTGATCTCGTTGTTCACCCGGCTGCGCTGGCCGGAGTGGGTGTCCTCGAACACGACGTGGCCGGACTCGTCGGTGAGGAACCGGCCCCGGTGCTGGCCGTGCTCGTCGGAGACGACGTACTCGGTGCTCGGGTCGTGCAGCTGGCCGGGCGTGCTGAACGGCTCGCCCTGCCGGAGGTCGGTGACCGGGGCCTGCCTGGTCGTGGTCGGCTCGGTGCGCTCGACGGCGACCTGCGGGTGGCCGTTCGCGTCGGTGGTGAACTCCTGGTGCAGCGGGCCGCGGTCGACGTTGTAGTTCACGCCGCGGCCGTCGCCCGTCACCTCGGGGTTGCGGGTGCCGTCGGCCAGGTGGTCCGGTGCCTCGACCCACCTGGGCAGGCCCGCGGCGTCGGTCTGGACCGTGCCCCGGTAGGCGCCGTCGGTGCCGTAGACCTCCAGGCGCGTGTCCGGCGGCAGGTCGGTGCGGGCGGTGAACGCCTCGCCCGGCTTCGGCGACAGCGGGTGGTTCGCGTCGACGACCTGGCGGCCGTTGGCGGGCACGGGGACCGGCTCGATCGGCACGGCGCGCTCGATCGGGACGACCCGGTCGCCGATCCTGACGGTGTCCTGGGTGGTGGCCCGCGTGCCGTCCGGGTTGGCCACGAACACGTCGTGCCGGTGGCCGACCTCGACGCGGTAGTGGGCGTTCGGCGCGGGGTGCTTGACCTCGGGGTTGTCGCCGTGGCGGGTGTTGGGCGCGATCGCGTCCACGTGGACCCGGCCGTCCGCGTCGACGTGGATCGTGGTGCGCGGCGCGCCGTCCTCGCCCAGGACCGTGATCCTGGTGTTCGGCGGCAGGTCCTGGCCGCTGCGGAAGTACGACTCGTCGTCGCGCAGGCGGACCTCGCGCTCGTGCGCGGTCTGCGGCGCCTCCCACGGCTGCTGGACCTGCGGCTCGATGTCCTGGCGGCCCCGGTGGGCCTGGTCGTCGCCCGCCAGGTCGCCCTTGGGCTCGTGGCCCGGCGGCATGCCGTGCTCGCCGACCGGGGTGGAGGTGCCGTCGGGCTCGAACGCGTGCCAGCCGCCGTCCGGCGGGATCTTCGGCCCGCCGGTCTCGGTGGGCGAGCTGGCGTAGACGTTGCCGTGCCGGTCGGACCACGCGAGGGTGTCCGGCGCGATGACGCGCTGACCGGTCTCGCGGGCGACGTGCGCGGCGAGGCTGCCGTCCCCGCCCGCGCCCGCGTCGCAGCCGACGAACACGAGCGGCCTGCCCGCCAGGTCCGGGTGGTTGCTGATCAGCTCGACCAGCTCGGCGCGGGTGTAGTGGGTGTCGCCGATACGGACGCCGTCGCCGTCGGTGTGGACGTCGAGGACCACGTGGTCGTCGCTGCCCGGGATGCGGCCGGACAGGTCGCGCAGCCGGTCCTCGGTGTGCAGGGCGACGCCCGCGTCGGTGACCTGGCTGTTGCGGATGGCCTGGTCGACGCGCTGGGACACCTCGCCGAGCGGGATCGGGCCCTGGTGGGCGACGGGGCCCAGGTCCGGGTTCGGCACTCCGGTCGGCGGGTCGGCCGGTGTGTGGTCGTCGAACGCGCCGTCCCGGGCGTCGGCCACCGTGGCGGTGTCGGGCCGGACGACGTTGCCGTCGCGGTCGAACGTGCCGAAGTCGGGTGCGAGCACGCGCCCGTCCGCCGGCGGCACGTCGACCTCGTGCAGGATGCCCAGGTCGATCAGTCGCTGGACGCTCATCCTGCCCGTGTTCGGGTCGACGAGGTCCGGGGTGGCGACGGGCTGGAGCTGCCGCGCGCCGCCGTCCTGGTCGAACGCCGGGGCGACCCGGGACAGCTCGACGGTGAGCGGGGCGTCCAGGACGTAGACGTGGTAGCCCTTGCCGAGGCTGTCCGGCATGATCGCGCGCTCGCCGAAGCCGTACGCCTGGCCGTCCGGGCGCAGCGGCGAGAGGAAGTCCCCGCCGGGGTGGCCGAACCGGTCGAGCACGGTGCCCGCGGGCAGCTCGACGACCACGCGCGGGCCGTCCGCGCCCTGGTTCGGCGGCCAGTCGATGCTGCCGTCGGGCTTGGAGTGCGCCTGCTTGAAGTCCTCGTAGTTCCCGTGGGGGCCGTAGGGCTGGTAGTCGGGTTCCACGAGGGCGGCGGCGCGCTGGTCGTAGGTGCCGACGGACTGGTCCGCGGGGCCCGTGCTGTCGTGGACCGAGTGGTAGGGGCCGTCGTGGGAGTAGCCCGGGACGACGCCCGCCGGTTGGCCCCAGGTGTTCTTGTTGGGGAACGGGTCGGTGGCGGGGGCCGGGTCGGCGGTGCCCGTGGCCGTGGCCGGGTCGGTGGGCGTGGTGTCGGTGGGCGTGGTGTCCGTGGGCCACTCGTGGCTGGAGGCCGGGGAGTGCTCGTCACCGGGGTCGCCGACGAGGTCGGCGGGACCGTCGGGCGCGGTGCCGTCGGGGTTCGTGCCGTCGGTGTTCGGGCCGTCCGCAGGTGCCGGGCCGTCGGTCGGCGCGGGACCGTCGGTCGGCGCGGGACCGTCGGTCGGCGCGGGACCGTCAACGGGCGGGGTGGGCCCGTCCGTGCCGCGGGAGGCGGGCGCCGGGCCGTCCGAGGCCGGCGCGGGAGCCGGGGTGTCCGTGCCCCGGTGCGCGGGACCGTCGGCGCGCGGCGGGGCAGCCGGCGCGTCCGGGCGCGGAGGGGCCGCCGGACCGGCGTCGGCACGGGGCGAGACCGGGCGCGACGTGGGTTCCGGGGCGCGGGTCGGCTCCGGGGTGCGGGCCGGCGAGGCGCCGTCAGGGCGGACCGGCGAGGCGGGTTGCTGACCGGTCGGCCCGAAGCCACCCGGCTGCTGCGCCCCGTAGCCGGGCTGAGGTCCAAAACCACCGGGCTGAGGCCCGAAACCACCCGATTGCGGCGGAATCGGGGACTGGGCGGCCGGCGGCTGGACCGGACCGCGCTGCTCGGGCAGGGACGTCGGCGCGACGTCCCGGAACGGCTGGGTGGGCGCGCCGGTCAGCGAACTGGCGCTGACCGCGTCCGTCCCGCCGACGTCGTGGCTGCCGCCGGAGGCGGAGTCGTCGAAGTACCCGCCGGAGACCGGCGCGACAGGACCACGCCCGCCACCGCCACCGCCACCACCTGCGGGAACCCCGCCAGGAGGAGGCGCGAACGCCCCGGCGCCACCGGCCATCGGCGCACCGGAACCGGGCGCGGCGCCGGTCGAGGGAGCAGGTCCGCCGGTCGCGGGAGCCGCGTTCCCGGTCGGAGGCGCTGCCGGGGCGGCACCGGTGGTGGGTGCGGCACCGGGCGTGGGGCCACCGGTCGGCACCGGACCAGTGGGGGGAACTCCCCCGGCAGGCATTCCGGCACCGGGCACTCCGCCAGGCGTCGAGCCGCCGGGCACAGGGCCGCCCGCACCAGGAGTCACGCCGCCCGGAGTCGCCCCACCAGGAGCAGAGCCGGCCGGAGCAGAACCGACCGGCGTCGAACCGCCAGGAGTCGAACCGGCAGGAGCAGAGCCGGCCGGCGTCGCCCCACCAGGCGTCGAACCGTTCGCCGTCGAGCCACCAGGGGTCGAGCCGCTGAGGGCGGAGCCGCCAAGGGCCGGGCCGCCCGCCGCGGGTCCACCGGGCGTCGCCCCACCCGAGGGCGCGCCACCGGAAGGCGTCCTACCACCGGTTTCCCCACCAGCAGTCGAGCCACCGGGAGCCGCCCCACCAGGCGTGGAACCACCAGCAGTCGACCCACCCGGAGTCGAGCCGCCAGGCGTGGGACCACCGATCACCGACCCACCAGCCGCAGGCCCACCGATCACCGGCCCACCAGGCCGCGCCCCAGGCCCCCCGGGCGTCCCGGCCCCGCCCTGACCAGGCGTGAAAGCCGACCCACCGGGCACCGACCCACCGGCCGGCACCCCACCGGGCGTCCGACCCGCGGTCCCACCGGGAGCAGGCGCGGCACCGCCGGGCACTCCGCCACCGGGCACCCCGCCACCGGGGATCCCACCACCGGCGGGCGCCCCGCCACCGAGCCGACTGCCGATCGAGGAAGCACCGCCCCCACCGGGCGAGGTCGGCACCGAAGCACCACCGGACCGCCCACCGGGCGCCCCGCTGAACGCCGAGGGCGAAGCCGGAGCACCCCCGCCGGGAGAGGAGTCGCCGAGCGAGGGCGGCGCGCCCACCACCGGACCGGGCGCGGGCGGCGCCGCGACCGAGGAGGACGTCGTCGTCCCACCGGGCAACCGGTCCAACCCGTCCTGGGGCACCGAGGGCCCACCGGGCGCCGCGGCGGGCGACCCGGGCGTCGGCCCACCGGCCGCGGGACCGCCCACGGAGGGCGGCGGCGGCACCGGTCCCAGGTTCGGCGGCCCGCCGTCCGGACCACCGGCGGTCACCCGCGGCGGCTCGACCGACAGCCCGTCCCTGGCCCCGCCGATCCCGCCGGACACGGCGCCGGCGGACGCGCCCATCAGCACGTCCCGCGCGGAGATGTCCTGTCCGAGCACGGCGGCCGTGCCGACCGTGGACACCATGCCCTCGACCGCACCGCGGCCGGCGCCGGCGGCGATCTGCCCCGGCAGCCCGCCGCCTTCGAGCTTCAGGCCGCCGGACACGCCGCCGACCAGGCCGGACACCACACCGGAAACGGCCGCCTCGGTCGTCTTGCCCCAGTCCCACGACGTCCGGTCGCCGCGCGCCACCTGCACGAGCTGGATCGCCGCGTCGATGCCGACCGAGATCGCGACTTCCCGCAGGATCGCCAGGACGAGCTGCCGGAACGTGAACTGCACGACCAGCCGGGTGGCCTGCTGCGCGATGGGGATGCCCGCGGTCGTCGCGCCGAACGTGCCGAACGCCGCGGCGATCAGCGCGGCGATCTCGATCGCCAGCGCGATCAGCGACGCGATGATCGACAGCTTGGTGTACTCCACCTCCAGCGCGGTGTTGTCGCAGCTCTCCGCCAGCTGCTCGCAGATCTTCGCCAGCTTCGGCAGGTAGGAGTCGTCCCCGCCGGAGAACTTCCGCCAGTACTCCTCGAACCGCTGGACCGCCTCGCCGGTCTGGCTGGCGTACACCGTCGACGCGGCGCCGTTGCCCTCGTCGATGACGGCCTTCACGCCCTGCGCGGCGGTCCGGTAGGCATCGGCCATGCGCCTCAGCGCATCCTCGTCGCCCTCCGGCCAGCTCTGCCCGACCACGATCGGGAAGAGCCAGGTGACCTCGCCCGGGATCTCGATGCCCACCCAGTCCCCCTCAGTAGACCCGGGAAATCCCGGTCGCGTTGCCCTGGTCGGAGCCCTCGTACGCGTCGGCGGACTGCGCCACGCCCGTGCCGATGTCGCCCAGGGCCTGCGCGAGCGCCCCGAACGCCTCCAGCGTCGCCTGCGAGTTGGGCACGTACTTCTGCGCGAACGCCTGCCCGGACTCGTCACCGCCCCAGCACTGGCCCTCGGCCCGCAGCGCCGAGTTCAGCGCCTGGAGCACGTCGTTCAGCGAGTCACCCGCCCCGCCGAACTGGGCGGCGCCGCGACGCAAACCGGGGACATCGACGTCGTACCCGCTCACCAGCCACTCCTGTCCATGACGCTGTTGCCGTCGTCCTCGTCGGGCGCGGGCCAGCGTTTCGGCTCCCGGTCCTGCGGCACGACGGGCGGCTTGGGGATGAGGTCCGAGAGCGACGGCACGCCGGGCAGCATCTCGGACAGGTCGATGCTCGGTCCCTGCTGAGCGGGGGCCAGCACTTCGTTCAGCTCGGTCCGCGCCTTGGCGACGGCCTGCGACACGGTTTCGGTGGTGAGCCGGGCCAGCCGGTCGGGGGTGGTGCGGTCGAACGCGTTCGCCGAGAACTCCAGCTTGGTCAGCGCGCCCGCCGAGTCGACCGTGGCGCGCACCGAACCGTCCGGGGAGGCCGCGGTCGCCGTGATCGCCATGGCCCGCTCCTGCGTCTCGCGCAGCTCGGAGGTCTTCTTGCGCAACTCGCCCAGGAGGGAGTCCACCTGCTCGCGCATGGCGGCGTTGCGCGCCTCCAGCTCAGCTCGTCGCCCGGTCGGATCGGTCACAGCTGTCCCCTCGTGTGCAGCGTGCAGAGGTGCTGACGCTAACGGAGCCCTGCGGGTTCCACGGATATTCCGTCCGTGTTGTCGGCGGCAGGGGGCAGAGTGTGTCACCGTGCTGCGTCCGTACCGAGAACTCGCCGGGGTACCGCACCTGCCGTGGCTGCTGCTGTGGTCGCTGGTGGGTCGCCTGCACCTGACGGCGACGCCGCTGGCCGTGTCCTTCCTGATAGCCGGCTGGACCGGGTCGTACGCGCTCGCGGGCGTCGTCGGCGCCGCCCTGACGCTCGGCATCGGGGTGGCGGGGCCGCTGCGCGGACGTGCGGCAGACCGAAGTCCGGCCGGTCGGCTGCTGCTGGTGACCGCCTCCGGTTACGGCGTCGGCATCGCGGTGCTCGGCCTGCTGCCGGGGGTGCTGCCCGGCCCGGCGTGGCCGGTGGCGGCGGCCGTCGCGTTCCTGACCGGCCTGTTCACCCCTCCGGTGACGGCGATGACCCGGGCCGCCTTCCCGCGCCTGGCCACCGGCGGCGCGCGGCAGGCGGTGTTCACGGTCGAGGCGTCCCTGCAGGAGGTCATGTACATCGTGGGCCCGGCGCTGGCCGCGGTCGTGGTGGCGGTGTGGGACCCGCGGGCCGCGCTGTGGCTGTGCGGTGCGCTGGCGGTGCTGGGCGCGCTCGGGTTCGGCGCGGCGGTGCGCCGGGCGGGACTGGACGAGCCGGTGGCGCGGGAGTCGGTGCCCGGCGGTCGGACGCTGCTGGTGAACGCACCGCTGGTGTTGGCGCTGGCGAGCGCGCTGTGCATGGTCGCGTCGATGGTGGCGATCGACCTGGTGATCATCGCCTGGGCCCGTGACCGGGGTTCGCCGGGACTGGCCGGGGTGCTCGCGGCGGTGTGGGGCGTCGGCTCGGTGGCCGGCGGGCTCATCGCGGGCGGGTTGAGCGGGCAGGCCCGGTACGCGCGGCGGGTGCTGCTGCTGGCGCTGGGCGTGGCGCCCCTGGTGCTGGTGCTGCCGCCGGTGCTGGAGCCGTCGTCGCCGTGGTTGGTCGGCCTGGTGCTGGGGGTCGGCGGCATGGCGATCGCCCCGGCCATCGCGGCGGGCAACGAGCGGATCAGCGACCTCGCGCCGGACGAGCGGAAGACCGAGGCGTTCGGCTGGATGACCACGTTCACCACGGCGGGCTCGGCGCTGGCGCTGCCGCTGGCGGGGTCGCTGCTCGACCACTCCGGACCGGCCGCGGCGGCCGGCGCGAGCACGGCGGCGGCGCTGCTGGCCGCGGTGCTCGCGAGCCGGGTGCGGGGACGGAGCGCTGTTCCGGTTGGGTGAGCGGGTTCGACTGGTCGGTGCGCTGGTCTCGTTCGTCGGCGGGGCGTTCCTGGCCCTGCAGGGCAGGTTGAACGGCGAGCTGGGGCACGTGTTCGAGGACGGGTTCCTGGCCGCGCTGGTGTCGTTCGGGGGCGGGCTGGCGCTGTTGCTGCTGTTCGTGCCGACGACGGCCGCCGGGCGGGCCGGGCTGGCCCGGCTGCGGGACGCGCTGCGCGGCGGGCGGATCCGCTGGTGGCAGTGCGTCGGCGGGGCGTGCGGCGCGTTCTTCGTGTCCACGCAGGGGTTGACGGTCGCGGCGCTGGGCGTGGCCGTGTTCACCGTGGCCGCGGTCGCCGCGCAGGCGGTGAGCAGCCTGCTGGTGGACCGGGCGGGGATGGGCCCGGCCGGCCGGGTGCCGTTGACCGGGCCGCGCGTGCTGGGCGCCGCGCTGGCCGTGGTGGCGGTCGGGGTGGCGGTGTCGGACGAGCTCGGCGACCCGGCCGCGCTGTGGCTGGCCCTGCTGCCCGCGCTGGCCGGGATCGGCCTGGGCTGGCAGAGCGCGGTGAACGGGCTGGTCCGCGAGGCGGCGGGCAGCACGCGGGTGACCACGCTGGTCAACTTCGGCACCGGCACGGCGGTGCTGCTGGTGGTGTGCGCGGTGGACGTGGCGGTGCGCGGGCTGCCCGACGCCGCGCCCGCCGAGCCCTGGTTCTACGCGGGCGGCGCGCTGGGCATCTTCACCATCGGCTCGGCCGTGCTCGCGGTGCGGTGGCTGGGCGTGCTGCTGGTCGGGCTGTGCCAGGTGGCGGGCCAGCTCGTCGGCGCGCTCGCGGTGGACGTGATCGCACCGGCCGCGGGCGAGCGGCTGTCCGCCTGGACCGTGGTCGGCACGGTGTTGACGCTGCTTGCGGTGGTGGTCGCCGCGCTGCCCGGCCGGCGGTGATGAGAGGATGAGGCACGTGACTGCGACGATCCTCAACGGCAGGGCCACCAGGGACGCGATCTTCGAGGACCTGCGCGCGCGGGTCGCCGCGCTGGGCGAGCGCGGTGTCCCGGTCGGGCTGGCCACCGTGCTGGTCGGCGACGACCCCGGCTCGCACTCGTACGTGCGCGGCAAGCACAAGGCGTGCGAGCAGGTCGGCATCACCTCGATCCGCCGCGACCTGCCCGCGGACACCACGCAGGAACAGCTCGAACAGGTCATCGACGAGCTCAACGCCGACCCGGCGTGCACCGCGTACATCGTGCAGCTGCCGCTGCCGAAGCACCTGGACGCGAACGCGATCCTGGAGCGCATCGACCCGCGCAAGGACGGCGACGGCCTGCACCCGGTCAACCTGGGCAAGCTCGTGCTCGGCGACGAGGCGCCGCTGCCCGCCACGCCGCGCGGCGTGGTGGAGCTGCTGCGCCGCTACGACGTGCCGCTGGCGGGCGCGAACGTGACCGTGGTCGGTCGCGGCGTGACGGTCGGCCGGCCCATCGGCCTGCTGCTGACCCGCCGTTCCGAGAACGCCACGGTGACGCTGTGCCACACCGGCACCAAGGACCTGGCCGCCGAGGTGCGGCGGGCGGACATCGTGGTCGCGGGCGCGGGCAGCCCGGGCCTGATCACGGCGGACATGGTCAAGCCGGGCGCGGCCGTCGTGGACGTCGGCATCACCCGCACGGACGCCGGCCTGGTCGGCGATGTTCACCCGGACGTGGCGGAAGTGGCCGGGTTCCTCGCACCGATCCCGGGTGGCGCGGGCCCGATGACCATCGCCATGCTGTTGACCAACACGGTCGAGGCGGCCGAGCGCGACCTCGCGACGGCCTAGGGGCGGAGAAGCGGTGGAGCTGTTGCCGGAGCAGCGCTGGCGGTCGGCGGCGGGCAGGCACCTGCCGTTCGCGCTGGTGCTGGGTGTGGCCGGGTTGGGTTTCCTGCGGATCGTGCAGTACCACTGGCGGCAGGGCGCGGTGCTGATCGGTGTCGCGCTGCTGGTCGCGGCGCTGCTGCGGGTGCTGGTGACCGACGAGCAGGCCG
The DNA here is from genome assembly GCF_042732085.1 of Actinosynnema sp. NPDC059797. Classification (NCBI taxonomy): domain Bacteria; kingdom Bacillati; phylum Actinomycetota; class Actinomycetes; order Pseudonocardiales; family Pseudonocardiaceae; genus Actinosynnema; species Actinosynnema sp. NPDC059797. The sequence continues at coordinate 95,717 of NZ_JBHWIE010000006.1, read as the reverse complement.
GTCTGATCGCGATCCGGGGGCGCAGCGTGGACGCGCTGCTGTACTCCGGGCTGGGCTTCGCGGTCATCGCCGTGGCGATGACGATCATCGGCGGACCACTGGACCGCTACTAGCGCCCACCGCGAGCACCACCCCGGCGCTCCCCCACTCCCGGCAGTCCCTCGTTCCGGTAGCCCTCTCAGCGCCGCCCTCTCAGCGCCGCCCTCTCAGCGCCGCCCTCTCAGCGCCGTGCCCGGTCCACGGCGCCGCGCCCCGCCCACGGCGCCATGCCCGGCCCACGGCGCCGTCACTTGCCGGTGCGTTCGACCAGCGCGGTGATCAGGTCGGTCACCTGGTCCTCGGGTAGCACCTCCGGCAGGGTCAGCCGCTCCACCATCAGACCGGTCATCGCCAGGTACAGCGACACCACCGTGGTCCGGTCCCCCGGCAGCCCCGCGTCCAGGTGGAACCGGACGTCCCGCTCCAGGCTCTCGCTGATCGTCCTCGTCAGCGCGGCTTGCAGCTCAGGGCGCCTGGTCGCCTCCAACCGCAGCTCCAGCAGCGCGAGGTAACCGGTCCGGTCGGCCTGGAGCCGGCCCAGCATCTCCTGGAGCAGGCGGACCACCAGGCTCTTGTCCGGCGGGTCCGACATCGTCTCGGCCAACCTGATCGCGTCCGGGGTCAACCGGACGTGGATGTGCTCGCCGACCTGCCGCAACAGGTCGTCGCGGTTCGCGAAGTAGTTCGAGGCGGTGCCGTTCGGGACGCCCGCCTCCGCGTCCACCGCCCGGAACGTCAGCCCCCTCGCGCCCTCGCGCGCCAGCACCTCGATGGCCGCGTTCACCAGCGCCATTCGCCTGGTCGGGTTACTCGACATATCCCTCCCTTGACAACCACTACAAACAGAGTACTACAGTCGAAGCACTACAACCAGAGTGGTTCCACCACCGAATCGAGGAGAAGCACCATGCGAACCCTGACCTACTTCATCGCCACCTCCCTCGACGGCTTCATCGCCGACCAGACCGGAGGCGTCGACGACTTCCTGTTCGAGGGCGACCACATGACCGCGCTCTTCGAGGAGTACCCCGACGCCCTGCCCGCCCAGGCCCGGGAGGCGATGGGCATCGACGCGCCCAACAAGAACTTCGACACGATCCTGATGGGCCGGGCCACCTACCAGGTACCAGGAGGGCTACCGAGCCCGTACCCACACCTGAGGCAGTACGTGGCGTCGAACAGGCTCATCTCGACCCCGCCCGACGTAGAGGTGGTGGCGGACCCCCTGGCCGCGGTCCGCGACCTGAAGTCGGAGCCCGGCCTGGGCATCTGGCTGTGCGGCGGGGGAAGGCTGGCCGCCACCCTCCTGCCGGAGATCGACGAACTGGTGCTGAAGATCCACCCGATCGTGTTGGGCAAGGGCATCCCGCTGTTCGCCGGCGACTCCCCCACGGCCCGCTTCACCAAGGCGTCGACGAGAACCTTCGACACGGGCGTCGTGTTCACGACGTACACCAGGGAAGAGAACGCATGAACCGACCGACCACACCCGCCTGACCCACACCCGCCTGACCAACACCTCGCCGCCCACGCCAACCGGTTTCCACCAACCTGTCCCAGCCCAACCTCGCCTGCCCCAACCAGCCCGCCCGGCCAGCGCGGCCAGGGACAGGTGCGGGCGCGGGCCTCGGCGTCGGACAGCACGTCCAGGGACAGATGTCGAATTCCGTGCCCGATGATCCGCTCAACCAACCGGTCTACCGTCACGGCCCGCCCGACGTCGACCGCGAGCACGGCCAGGACACACCGCTGCTTGAGTGTGCCCAAACCCATCGACAGCCCGTCGACCTCGCCCCTCACTTCTCCCAGCAGGCGCAACACCACGGCATCCCCACGTTCGGCAGTGACTCCGCCATCAGGCTCAGCGGTCCGAGCTGCGCCCTGCAGGAATCTTGCAAGGAGTTCACACAGTCGACCGCATATCTTGGAGCCAGTCCACGACAAATTGGAACCGGAGGCTATCGGCACCGGAGAACGTCACGGCGCTACGCCCAGTGCCGCGCCTCGCTCCGAGGCGCAGCCCGAATGCCAAGCGCCGACCCGATCCGTCAACCCGATCCGCCGGTCCGATCGAGGAGTTATGACGATGCGCAAACTGCACATGCGTAAATTCAGAGGTGTGGTAGCGGTTGGAGTTACCGCGCTCGCGGCGCTCAGCGGTGCGCTCGCGGCCGTGCCCGCGGGTGCGGCACAAGGGGACGACGTCGGCGCCCTCCACTGGTACTGCGGGAGGGCCGCGCCGGCAGATGCCGACACCACCAACCACCACTGGGTCAAACGAGAGCATTCACCGACGTACATGCGCATCGGCTCCAGCACGCGATGCGCGACGAACGGGGGGATGGCCTTATACCTCGAGTCGCTCGACTACCACTGCTGGGCCCTGGACATCAACGGATCCGACACCTGGACGTACGTCCAGAACGCTGATGCCCCGAGCGAGCAGGGCTGGATCAACGACGATTACCTCAACGACGGCGGATCCACGGTGCGCTGCACCGGAGATGCGGCATTCGTCGGCCAATAGCTCTCGTTGCGCCACCAAGGGTGAAGCGAACACCGGTGGCACGACTCCTGCCGGCAGCCTTTCATTCCAACGAGGATCGGCAGTCGATTTCGAGCCCCCACACCGGCAACGGGGCGCCAACCACCAGTCACCGGAAGTCGCGAGAGCGGGAGGGGATGCGCAGGTCCAGTTGTTGCAAGCGTTCGGCGCGGATGCTGATGACGCCTTCCGCCGACTCCACCACACCCCGGACGAGCAGCGCGGGGCTCATCCGGGCGACCCGGCGGTAGCGGGCCCACAGGCCCGGGGTGCACACGACGTTGACCATGCCGGTCTCGTCCTCGATGTTGAGGAACGTGACGCCGCCCGCGGTGGCCGGGCGCTGGCGGTGCGTCACGGCGCCTCCGACCAGGACCCTGGTGCCGTTCGGGACCCCGGCCAGGTCGGCGGTGGCCAGGGCGCCGAGGCCGGTCAGGCGGTCGCGCACGAACTCGGTCGGGAAGCTGCTCGGGGACAGGCCCATCGCCCAGACGTCGGCGACGGCCAGTTCCACCTCGTCCATGCCGGGCAGGGGTGGGGCCTCCGTGCCGACGGCGGTGCCGGGCAGCCGGTCGGGGCGGATCTTCGCGACGGCTCCCGCCGCCCACAGGGCCGCTCGCCGGTCCAGGCCGAAGCAGCCGAACGCGCCCGCGGTGGCCAGGGCCTCGACCTGGGCGGTGGTCAGGTGGACGCGGGCGCCGAAGTCCGCCATGTCACGGAACGGGCCCGACTCCCGTTCCGCGACAACGGCTTCGGCGACCTCGGGGCCGATGGTCCGGATGCCGGCGAGGCCGATGCGCACCGCCTGCTCGCCGTCCACCGGTTCGAGGGTGGCGTGCGGGAGGCTCGCGTTGACGTCGGGGCCGAGCACCCGCACGCCGTGGCGGCGGGCGTCGGCGACCAGTGATTGAGGGGAGTAGAAGCCCATGGGCTGAGCACGGAGCAGGGCCGCGCAGAAGGCGGCCGGGTGGTGGAGCTTGAACCAGGAGCTGACGAACACGAGGTGCGCGAAGCTGAGCGCGTGGCTCTCCGGGAAGCCGAAGTTGGCGAACGCCAACAGCTTCGCGTAGATCCGCTCGGCCGCCTCCGCACCGACGCCGTTGGCCTTGGCGCCCCGGTGGAAGCGCTCGCGGAGGCGTTCCATGCGGTACGTGGAGCGCTTGGCGCCCATGGCGCGCCGCAGTTCGTCGGCCTCGGCGGGGCTGAAGTCGGCCACGTCGACGGCGATCTGCATGAGCTGTTCCTGGAACAGCGGCACGCCGAGGGTCTTCTTGAGCGCGCCTTCCAGCAGCGGGTGGTCGTAGTCCCACTCCTCCTGCCCGTTGCGGCGGCGGATGTAGGGGTGCACCGACCCGCCCTGGATGGGACCGGGTCGGATCAGGGCGACCTCGACCACCAGGTCGTAGAACTCCTTCGGCTTGAGCCGGGGCAGGGTGGCCATCTGGGCGCGGCTCTCCACCTGGAACACCCCGACGGAGTCGGCGCGCCGCAGCATCTCGTAGACGCGCCCGTCCCGCAGGTCGAGGTTGCCGATGTCCACCTCCACGCCCTCGTGCTCGCGCACCAGGTCGATGGCGTGACGCAGGGCCGACAGCATGCCGAGGCCGAGCAGGTCGAACTTCACCAACCCGATGGAGGCGCAATCGTCCTTGTCCCACTGGAGCACCGTGCGGTCGGCCATCCGGCCCCGCTCGACCGGGCACACCTCACTGACCGGCCGGTCGCAGATGACCATGCCGCCGGAGTGGATGCCCAGGTGGCGCGGGACCCCCTCCAGTTGCGCGGCCAGCTCCAGCACCGGGCGCGGGATGCCGCCCTCCTCCACCGCGGACCGCAGCGGGCCCCAGCGGTCGATCCGCTTGCTCCACGCGTCCTGCTGGCCGGTGGAGCAGCCGAGCGCCCGCGCCACGTCGCGGATCGCCGACCGGCCCCGGTAGGTGATGACGTTCGCGACCTGGGCGGCGTGCCGGCGGCCGTACTTGCGGTAGACGTACTGGATGGCCTCCTCGCGGCGGTCCGACTCGATGTCGAGGTCGATGTCGGGCGGCCCGTCGCGGGCGGGGGCCAGGAAGCGCTCGAAGAGGAGGTCGTAGCGGACGGCGTCGACGTTGGTGATGCCCAGCGCGTAGCAGACGGCGGAGTTCGCGGCCGAGCCCCGGCCCTGGCAGAGGATGCCGTTGCGGCGGCAGAAGTCGACGATGTCGTGCACGACGAGGAAGTAGCCGGGGAAGCCCAACTCCTCGATGATCCTCAGCTCGTGCTCGAGCTGCCGGTACGCCCTGGGGTTCTCGCCGATCGACCGGTAGCGGTGGGCGGCGCCCGCGTAGGTCAGCTCGCGCAGGTGGCTGTTCTCGTCGTGACCGGCCGGCACGTCGAACGGAGGCAGTCGCGGGGCGATGAGGCGCAGGTCGAACTGGCACTGGAGGCCGAGCACGGCCGCGCGGTGCACGGCGCCCGGGAACCGGGCGAACCGGCGGGCCATCTCCTGCCCCGACCGCAGGTACGCGGTGCGGCCGGGAGGCAGCCAACCGGTCAGCTCGTCCAGGCTGCGCCGCGCCCGCACGGCCGCCATGGCCGCGGCCAGCCGACCGCGCGCGGGCACGGCGTAGTGGACGGCGTTCGTCGCCACGGTCGGCAGACCCAGGTCGTGGGCCATCGCCCACAGCAGGTCGTTGCGCGGGCCGTCCTCGGGGTAGCCGTGGTCGGTCAGCTCGACGAACACCCGGTCCGCGCCGTACCGGTCGACCAGGTCGCGCAGCCGCGCGAACGCCGCCTCGGGCCCTTCGCGCGCCAACGCCCGGCGCACCGCGCCCTTGCGGCAGCCGGTGAGCACGACGCAGTCGTCCCGGGTGTCGGCGACGACCTGCTCCGGGTCGTAGACCGGCCGGCCCTTCTCGCCGCCGTCCGCGAGCTGGCCGGTGGTGATCGTGCGGCACAGCGCGTGGTAGCCGTCGCGGTTGGCCGCCAGCAGCAGCAGGTGCTCGCCCCCCGGGTCGGGTTGACCGCTCCGCGGCGCGGACAGCCCGACGCCCAGCTCGGCGCCGAACACCGTGCGCACGCCCAGCTCCTTCGCCGCCTCGGCGAAGCGCACCACGCCGTACACGCCGTCGTGGTCGGTCAGCGCGAGGCCGTCGAGGTCGAGCTGGTGCGCCGCCTCCACCAGTTCCTCCGGGTGGCTCGCGCCGTCGAGGAAGCTGAAGTTGGAGTGGCAGTGCAGCTCGACGTAGGGCACGCGCGAGCGGGTCGCGCCCAGCTCGTCGACCTTGACCGCGAGGTCGGGCGGCGCCTCGTAGCGCTCACGTCGGCGCGTCCACGCGGGGCTGTCGCCGCCGTCGGTCGGCCGGGGTTCGCCGGACAGCGCGCGTTCCAGCCCGGCCCACCGGACCGGCGGGTTGTTCCACCCCATCAGACCAGGTCGTCCGGCGCCCGCCGGGGCAGGGGGACCAGCGGGAACGCCCGTTCGGCCGATGACCGCGCGGACCGGGGCGGGACGTGCGGCGGCGTCCGGCCGGAGTTCGCCGGGTACGCCGGTCCGCCGCGCTGCTCTGGCACGGCGAACCACCCCGGCCAGTCGGCCGGCCCCCGGTCGACCCGACCGTCCGGTTCGGGAAAGTCAGCGCCCATCAGTCGTACACCCCTTCCACCGCCCACTTCCCGCCGGTGCGGATCAGCAGGAACGCCAGCTCTTCACCGTCCGGCGCGGCACCGAGGACCTGGAGCCGCGCCGCGCGCAGCGCCGTCGCCTCGTCCCACCAGCGCTCGTCCACCGGCCACGGCCCCGACCACGCCACGACCTGCCGCGCCCGCCCGGCGTGCACGATCCGGTGCGGCTCGACGACCAGCTCGGCGTAGCCGGTGACCACGACGTCCGCGCCCGAGGAGTCCAGCAGCGCCACCGGTTCGGGCTCGGTGAACACCGTCGCCGGCGACGGCGCGGGCAGCTGCCCCGGCCACGGCCGGTCCGGGTCGAACGCGGGCGTGCGCTCATCGCCCCACGGCACCAGCCGCACCCGCTCACCCGGTCCGCACCCGCCACCGAGCACCGGCGTGAGCACGGCGCCCGGCCCGAGCAGGCCCTGGACGTGCACCATCGCCCGCGCCGCGCGTTCAGCGGCCTCACCCCGGTCCCGACCCGCGCCCGGCCACAGGCCGAGCTGGAGGGCCGCGCCGTCGACGACCTCCTCCGGGTCGAGCTGGAGCAGGCTGACACCGGACTCGAACCGGTTGCGCGTGAGCCAGCCGTCGAGCTGCCAGCGCACCCGGTCCGCGATGCCCTGCGGGGTGAGCGGGTCGGCGCAACGCCACACCCGGCACAGCTCCTCGCCGTCCTCGGTGGTGGCCCGGATGGCGAGGCGCGTGCAGGCCTGGCCGCGGTCCGCGAGCCGGGCGTGCAGGCTCTCGGCGAGCCCCCTGGCCGCGAACGCCGCCACGTCGACCCGGTCGACGGGCGGGTCGAGCACCCGGGCGACGCCCAGCTCGGGCAGCGGCCGACGCCGCGCCGGCGGCCGCTCCTCCCGACCTGCGGCCAACCGGTGCGCCAGCACGCCCCGATGCCCGAAGCGGTTGGCGACATCGCGCTCGGGCAGGGCGGCGAACGCGCCGAGCGTGCGCAACCCGAGCCGGCGCAACAGGTCCACCAGCTCCGCCCGGTCCTCTCGGTGGTCGGCGGGCTGGTCGAGTTCGTGGATGCCCAGTGGCGCCAGGAACTCCCGGGTCCCGCCAGGCGGCACGACCACACCGCGGTGCGCCGCGAGGGTCGCCGCGAACACCCCGTCCGCGAACCCGACCTGAACCTCGACCCCGGCGCGCACGGCAACCTGGTCGACGATCCGCTCAGCGGCCCGCTCCGCAGAACCGCAGTACCCGACCGGCCCCCGCGCCCCGACCACGACCAGTCCCGGCCGCACCACCTCGACACCGGGCGCCAACCCCTCCACCGCCTCCGCGACCGGTTCGAAGAGCCGGGCGTCGCGCGCCTCGTCGTGGTCGAAGACGACCAACTCGGGACACCGCCCCTGGGCCGCGCGCACGCGCAACCCCCGCCGCACCCCCTCGGCCCGAGCGACCGCGGAACAGGCGACGACCTCACCCGACCGCACAACGGCGGCGGGCACGTGCGGCAGCAGAGCGGCTTCGGCGGAAGCAGCCACCACCGGCCAATCAGGACACCAGACGGCGAGCGTGTACAACGGTTCACCCCTGACGGTCGGTTCAAGGCTGGGAGAGGGAGAAGGAAGAGAAGGGAGAGAGGAGAGGGAAAGGAGGGAGGTGGCTGGTTATGACGCTGTTGCGGGCACCGGAGCCGAGACCAAGGTCAGAGCCCGGCCCCGAACCCGAACAGGGGCCGGGGCCGGGGCCGGAACTGAGAGCAGAGCCCGAACCCGAACCGAGGTCGGGGCCGAGGGCGGAGCCAGGGCCGGAACTGAGGTCAGAGCCCGAGCCGGGGCCGGGACCGGGGCCGGGTGCGTAGCCGCGGCCGGAACGGGGGTCAGAGTCCGAGCCAGGACTGGGGTCAGAGTCCGAGCCAAGGCTGGGGTTGGAATCCGAGCCAGGGCTGGGGTTGGGGTTGATCCGCGCCGGATCGGAGTTGTGGCCAGGGCTAGGGATGAGCCTGTCGGCAGGATGCGCATTAGGCCGGGGGTCGAGGGCGGTGCTTCAGGACGAGGGCGAGGTCGAGGACGCACCGGAGGTGCTTGGGCTGGGTGTGGTGCCGAGGTCTTGGCGGAGTTGGGCTCGCCGAGGCTGGGCGTGCCAGGGATAGACGTGCCAGAGCTGGGCTTGCCGGAGATAGGCGCACCAGGGGTGGGCGTGCCAAGGCTGGGCGGGCCGGGGCTCGACGCACCAGGGCTCGACGCACCAGGGCTCGGCGCACCAGGGCTCGGCGCACCAGGGCTCGGCGCATCAGGGCTCGGCGTGCCAAGGCTTGGTGCGCCGGGGCTTGGTGTTCCAGGACTCGGCGTGCCGGAGAGGAGCAGGCGGGTTTGTCTTGGTCGGGCGGCTGCGCCTCGGCCTGTTGCGCGCACCGTGGCGGTTCGGCTGGTCAGCACGCCGTGGCCTCGTGCGAGGCCCGTCCACCGGTCCGGGGTGGCGCTCAGCTCCACGTCCGCGCCCGGCCACGGGGTGGCGAACGGCAGCAGCACCGCTTTGCGGTTCCTGGCCCTCGCCGAGAGCTTGCGGGCCGTGGCGCCGGTGACCGGGGTGGCCACCGAGACCAGGTCGAAGCCGTCCAGCAGGGCGGCTACCGTCTTCTCGACCTCGCTCCGATCCCTCCCAGGACGAGGGACCAGGGCGAGTCGGTGGACAGCCACCCCCGACTCGGCCGCCGCGAGCACCCCGCATCCCGGCAGGCCGACCACGGCTGCCCAACAACCTTCCGCTGTCGCCGCAGCCATCAGCGTGAGCAGCAACGATGTCGTCCCGCGCACCGACACCGTGCTGCCCCGCCTCAGGCCGCCCCACGGGAGGAGCTCTGCCAGTTCCCCGCGAACTGGCAGAGCTTGGACCGGTGCCGCGGTCAACTCGCTTGCCGCGCCTACCCCGAGCGCGGACAGCGTCGCCGTTGCCGACCTGGACACCCGCCCCTCCTCCCACTGATCCGCGCGCACCCCTGTGCGCGGACCGCCGTGGGAAGTTCGGCGACCTGTCTGTCGAACATGTGTTCGAACGACGTTGTGATCATATCGCGGGGTGACCACCTGGTGTCAATGCCCACGATCGAGTGGTCGGCGTACTTTTCGCGCCTGTCGAGCTGATGCGCCCGGGAGCGGGGATACCCCGACGGTCAGCGACAAACCTTGGTGGGGAAGGAAGAACACCCCGATCCGAGCAACGGGCAGCAAGGTCTACAGCGGCAGGGCGGCAAGGGCAGAGCGGCAAGGGCAGAGCGCAAGGGTAAGCGGCGGAGGCAGGGCAGCAGGGCTGCGGGCAACTGGAGGGCGGAGTGCCTCGAAGCGCCTCAACGCCTGCAAAGCAAAACAGCTCCCCCGCAGGAAAAACCCGCCCCGAACATCACGCGTTCGGGGCGGGGCAAGGGTTTCACGCCGGTGAGGGCTCCCCGACCAGAGGAGCCCCCACCGCGACGATCAGTGCGCGAAGTGCCGCGTACCGGTCAGGTACACCGTCGCGCCGGCCGCCTCGGCCGCCGCGATGACCTCGGCGTCGCGGACCGAGCCGCCGGGCTGCACGACGGCTCGCACGCCGGCCTCCAGCAGCACCTCCAGGCCGTCCGGGAACGGGAAGAAAGCGTCGGACGCGCCCATCGCGCCCCGGACCCGGTCACCTGCACGGGTGACCGCCAACCGGGCGGCGTCCACGCGGTTGACCTGGCCCATGCCGACGCCGACCGTGGCACCGCCGGACGCCAGCAGGATCGCGTTGGACTTCACCGCGCGGCACGACCGCCAGGCGAACGCCAGGTCGGCCAGGCCCTGCTCGTCCAGCGGCTCGCCGCACGCCAGCGTCCACTTGGCCGGGTCGTCGCCCTCGGCCTCGATGGTGTCCGCGGTCTGGAGCAGCAGCCCGCCGGACACCGCGCGCGTCTCCACGCCGCCGCGCACCGGCTCCGGCGCGACCAGGATGCGGATGTTCTTCTTGCGCGTCAGCACGTCCACCGCGCCGTCGGCGTAGGCCGGGGCGATGATCACCTCGGTGAAGATCTCCGCGACCTGCTCGGCCATCTCCACGGTGACCTCGCGGTTGGTCGCGATCACGCCGCCGAACGCGCTCACCGGGTCGCACGCGTGGGCCTTGCGGTGCGCCTCGGCGACCGCGCCCGCACCGTCCAGGTCGGACACGGCGATGCCGCACGGGTTGGCGTGCTTGATGATCGCCACGCACGGCAGCTCGTGGTCCCACGCCGCCCGCCACGCGGCGTCCGCGTCGACGAAGTTGTTGTAGGACATCTCCTTGCCGTGCAGCTGCTCGGCGGTGGCCAGGCCGGGACGACCGTCGCCGGCGGTGTAGAGCGCGGCCCGCTGGTGCGGGTTCTCGCCGTAGCGCAGCACCTGCTTGCGTTGCCACGTCGCGCCGACCCAGCCGGGGAAGCCGGAGCCCTCGTCGTCCGGGGCCACGACGCTGCCCAGGTACGACGCCACGGCCACGTCGTAGGACGCGGTGTGCCGGAACGCGTCCACGGCCAGCCCCTGCCGGTCGGCGAGCGTGAAGCCGCCCGCCCGGACCTGCTCCAGCACCCACTCGTACCGGGCCGGGTCGACCACGACCGCCACGCTCGCGTGGTTCTTCGCCGACGCGCGCACCATGGCGGGCCCGCCGATGTCGATCTGCTCCACGCACTCGTCCGGTGACGCGCCGGAGGCGACGGTCTGCGCGAACGGGTAGAGGTTCACCACGAGCAGGTCGAACGGCGCGATGCCCAGCTCACGCAGGGTTTCCAGGTGCGCCTCGCGCCGGGTGTCGGCGAGCAGGCCCGCGTGCACACCGGGGTGCAGCGTCTTGACCCGGCCGTCGAGCACCTCGGGGAAGCCGGTCACGCTCTCCACCGGCGTCACCGGGATGCCCGCGTCGGCGAGGGTCCGCGCCGTCCCGCCGGTGGAGACGATCTCGACCCCGGCCGCGTTCAGGCCGGTGGCCAGTTCCAGCAGCCCCGACTTGTCGGACACCCCGATCAGGGCCCGACGAACCGGTCGCCTCTCGGCAGGAGTGGTCACGGGATGCTCACCTTTCGTCCGTCCACGGTGCAGCCCTCGCGGGCCAGGCGGGCGACCACGTCGACGAGCAGCCGCCGCTCCACCACCTTGATGCGCTCGTGCAGGCTTTCGATGTCGTCGTCATCGGTGACGACCACCGCCTCCTGGGCCAGGATCGGCCCGGTGTCCACGCCGCCGTCCACCAGGTGCACGGTCGCGCCGGTCACCTTCACGCCGTAGTCGAGGGCGTCGCGGACGCCGTGCGCGCCGGGGAAGGCGGGCAGCAGCGCGGGGTGGGTGTTGACCATCCGGCCGCCGAAGCGGGCCAGGAAGGCAGGTCCGAGGATCTTCATGAACCCGGCCGACACGACCAGGTCGGGCCGGTGCGCCTCGACGGCGTCGGCCAGCGCGACGTCCCAGGCGGCGCGGTCGGCGTGGTCGCGCAGCTTCACCGAGAAGGTCGGGACGCCCGCGCGCTCGGCGCGGTCCAGGCCGGCGATCCCGTCGCGGTCCGCGCCGACGGCGACCACCCGGACCGGGTAGCCGGGGTCGGCCGTCGCGTCCAGCAACGCCTGCATCAGGGTGCCGGAACCGGAGACGAGGACGACGACCCTGGCGGGGACGGGAAGCCGGAGTGTGGTCGCGGCGCTCAGCGTGCTCTCCTTGCTGGGGACTGTCACAGCAGCTCAAGAGCAGCCTAGGCGGTGGTCACCGGGGCTCGGCGGGCAGGTCCGGGTCGCGGTCGCCCGACTCGCCGGAGACGGGTTCGGCACGCTCCGGGTCGTCCTCCGGGTCGTCTTCCGAGCCGTCCTCGGGATCGGAGCGGGGACCGGGGTCCGAGCCGGAACCGGCGCGGTCAGCGTCGTCGTCATCGTCGGCGAGGACCTCGTCCGGATCGACTTCGGCGCCGTCCTCCTCGACACCGTCCTCCTCGGCGCCGTCCTCCTCGTACTCGTCGTCGTAGTCCTCGTCGTCGTACTCCAAGTCCTCGTCGCCGTACTCGTCGTCGGCGTAGTCCTCGTCGTACTCCTCTTCCTCGTCGCCCGCTTCGACCACCTCGTCCTCGGCGGCGTCCTCCACCGCGGGCTCCAGCACCGGCGCCGGCTCCACCTCGCGCGGCGGGCGCGGCCCGGAGAACCAGGCGACGACCCCGCCCGGCACCGCGACCCACCCCACCGTCAGCACGGCCAGCAACCCGGCCGGCACGGTCACCGGGTCGAACACCCCACCGCCCAGCGGACCACCCGCCACCGCGGCCAGCACCAGCGCGCCCACGCCCGCCGTGATCGCCGCGACCAGCACCGCCCGCACCCGCGACCGGGGCGCCGGGGCGGCGTCGCGCAGGGTGAACCCGGCCAGCACGCCGACCGCCCCGGGCAGCACGAGCACCAGCGGCAGCCAGGCCACCTGCTCCTCGGGCAGCGCGGCCAGCAGCGGCACGGCGGGCACCGCGCCGCCGGTGAACTCCAGTGGCGTCACCACGACCGGGCCGATGGAGAACCCGGCGCCCACGACGTACGACAGGGCGCCCACCACGGCGTTCGGCAGGTAGGCCAGGCACATCAGCCAGATCCCGAGGCCCGTGCCGATGGTGCCGCCGCTCTGGTCGAACAGCGACGCGGTGGTGGTCCAGGAGAGCGCCAGGCCCAGCGCCAGCACCAGCGCACCGGCCGCCGCCAGCGCGAACAGCACCAGCGCGCCCGTGCGCAGGCCGCGCCGGGCCACCGGGTCGACGCGCTCGAACACGACCTCCACCAGGCCGCAGCGCTGCGCCACGCCCGCCACCGCCGCCAGCCCGGACACCGCCGCGCAGCCGAAGAACGCCACCGCGGGTGTGGCGCGCACCGGCCCCTCGTCGCCCATCAGGAACGAGATCACCGCGCCGACCGCGGCGTGCGCGCCGGCGATGCTGAACACCACCGACCGCGCCTGGAGCGGCTCGAACAGGCCCAACCGGTCGGCCGTGCCCGCCGCCGCCCGGTACACCAGCAGCATCACCAGCGCGGTCGGCAGCAGCGGCAGCAGGCCGAGCTGGCCGCCGTCGAACCGCAGCGGCACGTGGTGCGCGGCCAGCCAGCCGGGCGCGGCCGCGGTCAGCACCCCGGTGGTGGAGAAGGACGCGTGCGCGGCGGTGGAGGAGATCAGCGCGAGCAGCGCGGCGACCGCGGCGTAGCCGACGACCACGGAGCCCGCGGCGGTCGTGGCGAGCACCCGCACCCGTTCCGCGCGGGAGAACTCGGGCGGGCGCACGGAGTCGGTCACCGCGCCGTGGGAAGTCGTCTGCAGCACCGGCACCTGTCCACTGTCGCAGTCGTGATGAGCCGTTCGGGTGAGGCACGCCGGACATGCGAGGAGGGGCGGCCCCGGTGTCCCGGTGCCACCCCTCCCACGCCTGGTCAGCCCTGCTGCTGGGGGCCGCCGAACCCGCTGGGCGGGGTGCCCTGGCCGGGCTGCGGCTGGTTGAACTGGCCGGGCTGCGGCATGTACGAGGTCGGCTGCGGCTGGTTGGGCTGCTGGCCCTGCTGCTGCTGCGGCGGCGCCTGCTGGCCGAACTGGCCGGACGGCGGGCCGAACTGCTGCGGGTGCTGGCCCTGCTGCGGGAACGCGCCGGACTGCGGGTTCCAGCCGCCCGGCTGCTGGCCGTACGGGTTCGCGGGCTTCGGCTGGAGCTTCACCACGCCCGCGTCCAGCAGGACCGCGACGATGACGGCGGCGGTCTGGAGCAGCGCGACGATCAGCAGCACGATCTGCATGCCCTCGACGTCGGCCTCGGTCTTCACGATGTCCTGGAGCAGGAGCAGCGTGGTGACCGCGGCGAGCACGGCGGCCGCGGGCAGCAGCCTCGGCGCCTTCGGCAGCACGGACAGGCCCGCCAGCACCGCGGCGGCCAGCAGGAACTGGATCTGCGACGAGGCGACGTCGTCCGCGAACGCCAGCAGGTAGGCGATCAGGCCCAGGCCCGCGGCGACCAGCGGGAGGATGAGGTTCAGGTTGACGCCCACCGCCGGCTGCGCCGGTCCCGGCTGCTGCTGAGGGGCGCCGTACGGCTGGGACATGGTGGTGTCTCCTCCAACTGCTGGACTGATCAGGTCGTCGACAGAACGCTAGCCGATGCGCACTCTCCGACGACGACCGGACTCCTGTGGTTCCCCCGGATGCGCTCTTGTACGCACTGGAGGCCACCTCCCCTCGGGAGGTGGCCTCCAGTGTCTGCCACGAACGAGCGAATGTCAGCCGATCGACTGCATGATCTCGCGCATCAGGGCGGCGGTCTCGGACGGCGTCTTGCCGACCTTGACGCCGGCGGCCTCCAGGGCCTCCTTCTTCGCCTGCGCGGTGCCGGCCGAGCCGGACACGATCGCGCCCGCGTGGCCCATGGTCTTGCCCTCGGGGGCGGTGAAGCCCGCCACGTAGCCGACGACCGGCTTGGTGACGTTCTCCTTGATGTAGGCCGCGGCCCGCTCCTCGGCGTCGCCGCCGATCTCGCCGATCATCACGATCGCCGCGGTGTCCGGGTCGGCCTCGAAGGCCGCCAGCGCGTCGATGTGGGTGGTGCCGATGATCGGGTCGCCGCCGATGCCGATGGCGGTGGAGAAACCGAAGTCCCGCAGCTCGTACATCATCTGGTAGGTCAGCGTGCCGGACTTCGACACCAGGCCGATCTTGCCGGCGCCCGAGATGTTGGCCGGGATGATGCCCGCGTTGGACTGGCCGGGGCTGATCAGGCCCGGGCAGTTCGGGCCGATGATCCGGGTCTTGTTGCCGGTGGCGACGGCGTGGGCCCAGAACGCGGCGGTGTCGTGCACCGGGATGCCCTCGGTGATCACGACGGCCAGGCCGATGCCCGCGTCGATCGCCTCGATCGCGGCGGCCTTGGCGAACGCCGGCGGCACGAAGATCACGGTCACGTCGGCGCCGGTGGCCTCCATGGCCTCGGACACGGTGCCGAACACCGGCAGCACGTGGCCGTCGAAGTCGACCTTCTGGCCCGCCTTGCGCGGGTTGACGCCGCCGACGATGGTGGTGCCGGAGGCCAGCATGCGCTTGGTGTGCTTGGTGCCCTCGGCGCCGGTCATGCCCTGGACGATGACCTTGCTGTCCTTGTTGATGAAGATAGCCATCGTCAGACCCCCGCAGCCGCGAGCTCGGCGGCCTTGTCGGCCGCGTTGTCCATAGTGTCCACCACGGTCACCAGCGGGTGGTCGGCCTCGGCCAGGATCCGGCGGCCCTCCTCCACGTTGTTGCCGTCGAGGCGGACGACCAGCGGCTTGGAGGCCTCGTCGCCCAGGATCTCCAGGGCCTTGACGATGCCGTTGGCGACCGCGTCGCAAGCGGTGATGCCGCCGAAGACGTTGACGAACACGGACCGGACGTCCGGGTCGTTCAGGATGATCTCCAGGCCGTTGGCCATGACCTCGGCGGACGCGCCGCCGCCGATGTCGAGGAAGTTCGCGGGCTTGACCCCGCTGTGCTTCTCGCCGGCGTAGGCGACCACGTCGAGGGTGGACATCACGAGGCCGGCGCCGTTGCCGATGATGCCGACCTGGCCGTCCAGCTTGACGTAGTTGAGGCCCTTCTCCTTGGCCTTGGCCTCCAGCGGGTCCTCGGCCTGCTTGTCGACCAGCGCCTCGTGCTCCGGGTGGCGGAAGCCGGCGTTCTCGTCGAGCGTGACCTTGCCGTCGAGGGCGACGATCTTGCCCTCGGGGTCGCGGACCAGCGGGTTGACCTCGACCAGCGTGGCGTCCTCGGACACGAAGGTGTCCCACAGCTTGACGATCACGTCGGCGACCTGGTCGGCCACCTCGGCGGGGAACTTCGCCGCCGCCACGATCTCGTCGGCCTTGGCGCGGTCCACGCCCTTGATGGCGTCGACGGGCACCTTGGCCAGGGCCTCGGGCTTGGTCGCCGCGACCTCTTCGATGTCCATGCCGCCCTCGACGGAGGCCATCGCGAGGAACGTCCGGTTCGCCCGGTCCAACAGGAAGGAGAAGTAGTACTCCTCCGCGATGTCGGAGGCGGGGGTCACGAGCACGCGGTGCACCACGTGACCCTTGATGTCCAGACCGAGGATCGCCTCGGCCTTGGTCTCGGTCTCATCGGGGTTCTCGGCGAGCTTGACGCCACCCGCCTTGCCCCGGCCACCCGTCTTGACCTGGGCCTTGACCACGACGGTCTGACCGAAGCGCTCAGCGATCGCCTTCGCTTCGGCGGGGGTGCTGGCCACGTCGCCCGGCAGTACCGGGACGTCGTGGGCGGCGAAGAGGTCCTTCGCCTGGTACTCGTACAGGTCCACTCGGGTCTCCTGCGACGTCGGTGTCGGACACCGCGTCCTCGCTGGTGCGGTCCTCGAAGGTCCGGCGCTCCAGGCTGGTGCCTGGTGCACCACGTACCAGGCATCACCTGGAACGCCGGCATAGCCGTGGGGGACCGGCTCGACGCGGCTGCGCAGAACACTATCGACCTGCCAGGACTACTCCGCACCCCACGCCCGTGAAGTCGGTCATAGAGGTGGTGAGGTCGATCACCACACCGATTCAGCACGACGCGCGCCGGCGCAAACGACGAGCCCCGCTCGTGTCCTCCCGCATGGCCTGCCCAGCGGCGAATGACCGTTTTCCCCTACTTCTTGTCTTTTGCGCTCAACGAGCCGTGCGGAGCGCCGCCGACACCAGGAACGCGACCGCGGCCCCGGCGGCCAACCAGAGCCCGGGCCCGGGAGCGGCGTCGACCGCCCTCCCCGCCGTCAACGGGTACTCCAGCGCCCGCACCGCCGTCACCAGGGACGCGCCCAACAACAACCCGGCGCCCTGGTTCGGCCGGGCCTTCAAGGCGATCCCGGCCGCGACGACCACCCACACCACCGCGAGCAGCAGCCCCCAGGCCCCGGCCTGGAAGCTGAACGCCCCGACCGGCACGTAGTCCTCGGCCCGCAGCACCGGCAGGCCGAACGCGCCCAGCGCCAGCAGGACGGCGATCAGCGTCCCGGCGATCAGCGGCAACGGCGGTTCGCCGACCGCCGAACCCGCCTCGTCCCGCTCGACCGACCCCGCCAACGCCGCCGTGAGACCCGCGGCCCCGGCCGCGACCACCGCGAGGACCGTGAACCACACCCCCGGCCCCGGCTCGACGGTCTCGACCTGCGTGGCGGCGAAAACGGCGTCGAGCGCGCCCGCGGCCGCCAGTGGAACGGTGGCCAGCGCGACGGCGAGCGTCGGCCGGACCGGCGCCCTCGCCAGCAGGGCCACGGCCAGGCCACCGGTGACGACCGCGGCCGGCCAGAGCAGGCGGGTGGCGTAGTCCGTCGGGGCCGACAGCCCCTCGGGCAGCACGAGCTGGTCGGTGAGGGCGCCCGCGAGGGCCGCGACCGCGGCGACCAGCCCCAGGCCGGCGGTGATGACGTGCAGGCGGCGCGGACCGGGCAGCTCGGGCTCGTGGACCCCTTCGCCGCCCTCCGCCTTGGCGGACTGCGGCCAGGCCAGCGCCACGGCGGCGGCCAGCACCAGGAACGGACCGGGCGCGAACCCCACCCGGTCCACGGCGAAGCCCGTCACCACGGGCGGGAGCGCCACCGCGACCAGGACCGCCGCGAGGCCGAGCAGGCCGCCCCGGCGGACCTCCTGCGTGGTGGCGCTCGCCGCCAGCACCGCCAGGACGGGCGCCGCGACCGTGAGCAGGAGGCCGCCGACCATCGGCAGGACCGCCGACTCGAACGGGCCGCGCGCCGGGATGAAGGCGTCGGTGGAGGTGAACGGAGCCGTGAACAGGCCGACCGCCGCGACCAGACCCGCCGTGGCCGGCAGGACGAACCCCGCGCGCTCGCTGCGCACGTCCGGTTCGACCAGGGTGGTCGCGGCCACCGCGCCGCCCGCGACCACCAGCACGTGGCCGGCGACGAGCAGCCACGCGCCGACCGCCGGGGTCAACGGCCCGAGGTCGGTCGGGAGGAACAGCTCGGGGCGCGAGGTGTCGACGGCGTCGACCACGACCTGGAGGTCGTTGAGCAGGCGACCGACCCCGAACACGGCGGGCGCGACGAGCACGGCCGCCGAGGTCGTCTCCTGGCCGCGCGCCAGCAGGGCGGCGGACAGGGCGACGGGCGCCAGGGCGAGGACCGCCAGCAGCGGCCAGGCGGTGAACGCGGGAGGAGCGGAGTCCTCGACCACCCCCACGACCGGGGCCACCGCCGCGAGCACCGAGCCCAGCGCGGCGAGCCCCACCGCCGCCCGGAGCCTCGTGAGCGTCGGGGTGACCGGTTCAGCGGTTCCGGATCGGATCACCGGTCGGACGCTAGCAAAGGCGGAACGGGGCCCGCGCGGGCGTTCGAGCGGGGCCTGACCCCGGCAAACCCCAGGCGACGTGCCCCCGGGAATAGACCGCGCGCCTCCACGGGTTGGACCGCCTGCCACCTCATTCACTCGTATGGGTGGATCCGGGACAGCGACTGGTCGGGGCAGGAGCCGGCCCGGGGTGGCAGCGCTCGGGGGAGCGTTCGAAGACCTGGGGGTGTTGTTCGAACCACCGTTCCGCCTGGTGAGGCCCAGGGCGCCGACCACGCGCCGGCACCCGCCCACCAGCAGTTGCCAATCAGCAATTGCCGGTCGAGGGCCATCCGGAGCCGCCACGGCGCGACGCCGCGCCGGCGCCCGCCCGTTTCGGCCGCGAACCGGACGGGCACCCCGATCGTGCCGGTGCACGGCATACGGGGACGACGCATCCGCCTTCGCAGTGCTGTCGGGGGTGCTGCGGAGGCGGGACTTCGGGGCAGGACGAAGCGGGCACGACAGACCGGGGCGCACAACCGGGTCACCACAGACCGGGGTCACTACAGAGCCGGGGTCACTACACACCGGGGTCACTACACACCGGGGCACCACACCGCAGGGCGTCACACGCCCCTCGCGGCAGAGCAGCGCACGCCTCCTCGGCGAGCGGCCGCCGCGCCACCCGGTTGGAGCACTCGGTGTTGGTCGCCCCGGAGCACCGGATACGTGATTCAGGTCACCTTCCCCTCACGATTTGGCAGCACCACCCCCACCTCATTGTGAGCGCCATCACACGTTCGCGTGACAACCACAATCACCCCATCGTGCCTGCACGCTCGGGGTTTAGTAGCGCTGTCATGACCTAAAGTCACCGGCCGTATGCCGAGTAGTCCACCTGACCGCTAATCGGTAGAGATCGGCACCGGGGATTGCCCTTAAGGGCTCCGCCCCGTTACTGTCCCCGGGTCCGTTGTCACGGTCTGGTCACAACCAGGACAACGAGTCGGTACCCCGACCGGCTCACCCGGGATCCCCCGCCCGGTGTCCGACCGGACTCCCCGAAGACGGAAGGTCAGGTTTTGTCTCGACACCGCTCCCCCGGCGGCCATACGAGCTCGATCGCGCTCGAAGAGGCAGTGGAACACGCCTCGACGCGTGCGGTGGCCACGCACCGGCTCCCGCCGCCGCCTTCGGCGCTGCGCGGACGGATCATGGTCGCCGCGGTCGCCGTCGGCGCCTTCGCCGCCGCAGGCGCCGGGCAGACGCTCCACGCGCTGGGCTCCGACTCGCCGAGCACCTCGGACGAGGTGACCCCCCTCGCGAACGCCGCCGAGGGCGCCGCCGCGTTCGGCGTCGGCGGCACCGCCCCCGCCGCTCCGCAGGTCCTCCCCGTCGCGAAGACGGTCGACGCGGCCGCCGAGGCGCAGAAGCTCGTCAAGAGCCAGCAGATCACCCAGGACCGCGAGGCCGCCGCCGCCGAGGCGGCGCGCCCCAAGTTCGCCCGCCCCGCCGCAGGGGTCTTCTCCTCCGGCTTCGGCGGTCGCTGGGGCACCATGCACTACGGCATCGACATCGCGGGCCCCATCGGCACGCCGATCCTCGCCGCCGCAGATGGTGTCGTGATCGAGGCCGGTCCGGCAAGCGGTTTTGGCCTGTGGGTCAAGGTCGAGCACGCCGACGGCACGGTCACCGTCTACGGGCACGTGGACACCTACTCGGTGGAAAGGGGTCAGCGGGTCAAGGCGGGCGAGCAGATCGCCCGGATGGGCAACCGCGGCTTCTCCACCGGTCCGCACCTGCACTTCGAGGTCTGGGACGCGGGCAGCCGCAAGATCAACCCGATGAACTGGTTGAACTCCAAGGGCATCACCCTCTGACCTCGCGGTCGAACGCCCCGGCGCCGCGGTCGACATCGTGGTCGGCACCGCGGCCGGGCGTCGCGACCCAGCGGTCGAGTGGGTGCCGGTGCACGAAGTAGGCGCAGGCCACCCGCCACACCGCGCACATGCGACCGCGCTCGGCGCACCGCCGGCACCGTCCGGCGGGCGTGCGCCGGTGCACGCGCAACAGAGCCCGCCACGCCGCGGCCAACCGCCGGGCCTCCAAGCCCAGCGCACCACCGCGCGCACCCAGTCGGTCAACCGCGTCCAGGTAGCCCTCCACGCGCTCGTCCAAGAGCCGGGCCAAGACCTCGTCCACACCGCGCACCTCCACGTCGTCCGCTCAGGTGTGGATCAAACACCCGAGCACCGACAATTCCCGGACGTCGCCGGGCGGAGCTGCGGAAACAAGGACCGGGTGCCGGCGCGAGCAGCGGGGCCGCCCCCAAAGCCGGGTCACCCCGAAAGCCGGGCCGGCCAAGAAGCCGGGCCACGCGGGAAACCGGGCCACGCGGAAACCGGGCCGACCGGGAAACCGGGCTACCCAGGAAACCGGGCCGGCCGAACGGGAGAAACCGGGCCGCCGAAGCGACCCGGCCCACCCCTCGTGGAACCGCCCCCTGGTGATCCCCACCGTGGTCCCACCCGTGATCCCCGCTGCGGTAGCCGCCCCGACACGGGTCCCGCGTTCCCCCTCACCACGACAGCGGCTCCCCGATCACCGAACGCCCCGAACGCCCGGCCATCCCGCTTGTGGCACCCCTAAAGACGCGCACGGTTGATCCGGGTTGCCCCGGAATCCGGCTCAACCCGAACAAGTGAAAAACCGACCCGAACGAGGGCGATCAGGCCCTGCGGACCCAGCCCTGCGAACCAGCCCTTCAGCCGCCAACCCGGGCCACCGAGCCCGGCCACCGGCCCGCCCGAGCTCCTCAGAGCTTCACGAGCGGCACCCCGCCGATGAGCATCAGCCGGACCGTCCCGGCCCCGCCGAAGTCGATCGTCGCCGTGGCGCGCGGCCCGGAGCCGTCCACGGCCACCACGCGCCCCAGCCCGTACTTGTCGTGGCTCACCCGGTCGCCCACGTCCAGCTTGATCGCGGGCGTGTCCTTCCACTGCGCGTTCGACGGCGCGGGCCGCGACGACGTCGCCGAGCGGCCCCACGACGTGGGCGCGGACGGCGCCGAGCGCTTCGGCTCCAGCCGCCGCCACTCGACCAGGTCGGCCGGGATCTCGTCGAGGAACCGCGACGCCGGGTTCGCCGCCGGCTGCCCCCACGCCGAGCGCACCAGCGCCCGCGACAGGTACAGCCGCTGCTGCGCCCGCGTGATGCCCACGTACGCCAGCCGGCGCTCCTCGGCCAGCTCCACCGGGTCGCCCAGCGCCCGCATGTGCGGGAAGACGCCGTCCTCCCAGCCCGTGCAGAACACGACCGGGTACTCCAGGCCCTTCGCGGTGTGCAGGGTCATCAGCGTGACCACGCCGTCGGACTCCGCGTCCGGCACCGAGTCCGCGTCGGCGACCAGCGACACCCGCTCCAGGAACGCCGCCAGCGAGCCCTCCGCGGGCAGCCCCTCGTCCTCCTCCGGCACCGGCACCGCCGCGCCCAGGTCGGTGAACTCGCGGGCCACCGTCACCAGCTCGTTCAGGTTCTCCACGCGGGAGTGGTCCTGGGGGTCGTCGCTGGCCTCAAGCTCGGCCCGGTAGGCGGTCTTCTCCAGCACCGCCTCCAGCACGTCCGCCACGTCGTCGCCGCGCTCGACCAGCTGCCCCAGCTCGTCCATCAGCTCGACGAACCCGGCGATCGCGTTGCGCGACCGCGGGTTGAGCAGCGGCACCTTGCCCGCCACCGCGTCGCGCAGCGCCACCGCGAAGCCGACCCGCTCCCGCTCGGCGTGGGCGGCCACGCACGCCTCCGCGCGGTCGCCGATGCCGCGCTTGGGCACGTTGAGGATGCGCCGCAGCGAGACCGTGTCGTCCGGGTTGGCCAGCGCCCGCAGGTACGCCAGCGCGTCCCGCACCTCGCGCCGCTCGTAGAACCGCACGCCGCCGACGACCCGGTAGGGCAGGCCGAGGCGGATGAAGATCTCCTCGAACACGCGCGACTGGTTGTTGGTCCGGTAGAACACGGCGATCTCGCCGTTGTTCGCCTCGCCGGAGTCGACCAGCCGGTCGATCTCGTTGGCGACGAACTGCGCCTCGTCGTGCTCGTTGTCCGCGACGTAGCCGACGATCTTCTCGCCGTCGCCCAGGTCGCTCCACAGCCGCTTGTCGCGCCGGTCCGGGTTGCGCGAGATGACCGCGTTCGCGGCGCTCAGGATGGTCTGCGTGGACCGGTAGTTCTGCTCCAGCAGGATCGTGGTGGCCTGCGGGTAGTCCCGCTCGAACTCCACGATGTTGCGGATGGTCGCGCCGCGGAAGGCGTAGATCGACTGGTCGGCGTCGCCCACCACGCACAGCTCGCCGGGCGGGACGCCGTCCGCGCCGGTGCCGACCAGTTCCCGGACCAGCGTGTACTGCGCGTGGTTGGTGTCCTGGTACTCGTCGACCAGCACGTGCCGGAACCGGCGGTGGTAGTGCTCCGCCACGTCCGGGTGGTCCTGGAGCAGCTCGACCGTCCGCATGATGAGGTCGTCGAAGTCCAGCGAGTTCGACTCGACGAGCCTGCGCTGGTAGCTCTCGTAGACCTCGGCGACGCGGCGCTCCAGGTCGTTGGCGGCCCGGTCCTTCGCGGTCGCGGCGTCCACCAGCTCGTTCTTCAGGTTCGAGATGTGGACGGCCAGCGTGCGGGCCGGGTAGCGCTTCGGGTCGAGGTCCAGGTCGCGGGCCACCAGCGTGATCAGCCGGCGCGTGTCGTCCGAGTCGTAGATCGAGAAGTTGGACGACATGCCGAGGGTCTTGGCCTCGCGGCGCATGAGCCGGACGCACATCGAGTGGAACGTGGACACCCACATCGAGCGGGCGCGCGGGCCCACCAGGTCGGCCACGCGCTCCTTCATCTCGGCGGCGGCCTTGTTGGTGAACGTGATCGCCATGACCTCGCCGGGGTGCACCCCCCGCTCGGCGAGGAGGTGGGCGATGCGGCGGGTGAGCACGCGGGTCTTGCCGGACCCCGCACCCGCGACGACCAGCAGCGGCGTGCCCGCGTGCTCGACGGCCCGGCGCTGGGACGGGTTGAGGTCGTCGAGCAGCCGCGCGGTGCGGGAGGAGGGGGGACTTGAGGGCAAGTCGAACAAGGCGCTCATCGCCTGTCCACGTTACCCGTTGCCCCCGACAGCCCGGTGGCTGTGGCATGATGTGGTCGTGCTCGCGGCCAACTTCTACTTTTTCTACGGGAACCGGACTCCGGCTCCCGTGGACCGCTAGCGCGACCAAGCCACCACGAAGCCCCGGAGTCCTCGGACCCGGGGCTTCGTCGCTGCCGGGGCCGGGACTCCGCAGACCACCCCGAGAGGTCTCCACGATGAACAGCACCGACACCGCCCAGGACATCGACGCGTTGCGCCAGGAGATCGACCACCTGGACGCCGAGCTGCTGCGGCTGGTCAAGCGGCGGATCGAGGTCTCCAAGCTGATCGGCGCCGCGCGGATGGCCGCCGGCGGCACGAAGATCGTGCACAACCGCGAGCTGGACGTGCTCAACCGCTACCGCGAGCTGGGCCCCGAGGGCCGGGACCTGGCCCTGATCCTGCTCAAGCTCGGTCGCGGCGCGCTGGGGCGCTAGCCGCGAACGCCCAGTCGGTGAGCGCGGACCTGGCCCGGGCCAGGTCCGCGTCCACCAGCTGGGTGTCGTCGGGCACGTAGGCGAGCGGGTCCTCCAGCAGCTCCAGCCCGAGCAGGCCCTCCACCAGGGCGTGCAGGCACAGGGCGGAGTAGCCGCGCAGGTAGCCGCCCTCCTGCGTGAGCACGGTCGGCAGGCCGAGCCCCGACACCGCCCCGCCGATCCACCGGTAGCCGCCGGCGGTCAGGTTGTGCCTGCCGTTCGGGTCGAACGCCGAGCCGTCGAAGCCGGAGGCGCACACCAGGAAGTCCGCGCCGAACTCGGCCAGGGCCGGGAACGCGACCTCCTCCAGCGCCCGCCGGTAGGCGAGGTCGCCCGCGCCGAGGGACAGCTCGACGTTGACGTTGGCCCGGTCGCTCTCGTCGGGCGCGCCGGTCTGCGCGTGGTTGGCGCCCCACGGGCCGTGGCGCATGTGCACGGACACGGTGAGCACGTCCGGGTCGGCGCGGAAGACCTCCTGGGTGCCGTTGCCGTGGTGCACGTCCCAGTCCAGGACCGCGACCCGCCGGCCCGCGCGCCGGGCGGTCTCGGCGACCAGCGCGGCGTTGTTGACCAGGCAGTACCCGTCCGGCAGGTCCGGCTGGGCGTGGTGGCCGGGCGGGCGGACCAGGGCGTAGGCCAGGCGGGTGCGGCCGGCGGCGACCGCCTCCCAGGCCGCCAGGGCGGTGCCCGCGGCGGCGCGGATCGCGTCCCACGAGCCGAGGCCGACGACCGTGTTGACCTCGACGTTCGTGCGCTCCCGGCACGCCTCGCGCAGGCGGGCCAGGTAGTCGGGGGTGTGGACGCGGGCCAGCTCCTCCTCGTCCGCGAACCGCCCGGCCGACCAGGTCAGGTGCGGCGCGACCGGGCCGTGCCGCAGGGCGTGCCGGAACGTGCGCAGCCGGGCGGCGTTCTCCGGGTGCGGTTCGGCGACGTCGAGCCAGTCCCACCGGCCGGGCAGCTCCCACAGCCCCGTGCCGGTGTCGTGCTCAAGGCAGGCGTCGTGCCAGAAGACCTCCACCCGGGGTGGATATCAGGGCGATCACCCATGGTCCAGCGGGTTTGAGCCTGGGCACACTGTTGCCATGGTCATCGGTCTCATCACGAGCCTGATCGCGATCGTGGGTGTGCTGGCCACGCTGGCGCACGACGGCTACCTCGCGATGCTCGGCTCGGCTGCCAAGTCCAAGCGCGCCGCGGGCGCGCCCATCGTCCAGTACGTGCGCAGCCGGTGGACCCTCGCCGGGGTGACGACGATCATCGCCCTCGTGGGTCTGCTGATCACGGCGGGCGGCGGGGTGTCCGGCGACATCATCGGCGCGCTGATCGCGGGTGGCGCCGGCCTGGCCGCCGCCAACTCGCTCCAGGGCACGCGCAAGCGGCTGGACAGCGGAAGCTGAAGATTCACTCTTCCGAGTACCACTTGCCCACGCGAGGCTGATTTGGCCGGTCCGCCGTGGCCCCTCCGCCTACTCTGAGGTAGCCGCGGGGCCCCTCGACGTCCCACCCCCACCCCGCGCCACTTGAGCCCAACAGGTGCGGAGTCGCGAGGGTCGTGAGGGCGGGGTGGAGGGATCCACACGCATGGAGATCGGGGAACCGGAGCGGCATCGGCGGGACAGCGGGGCGGCGACCCGGCTGCCCGCGGGGGGCGAGCACGACCGCTCGCCGGCGTCGCGGGCGCCGTCACGGCGAGTGCCGCCGCAGCAGGTGCCGCAGCAGCAGGTGCCGCAGCAGCCGCCGCCGTCGAGGTCACTGCCGCCGCCGCAGCGGTCGCGGTGGCAGCAGCAGCCGCCGCTGCCCCAACCACCCCCGCGAACACCGCCACCGCAACCACCGCGGCAACAGCAGCCGCTGCCCCGGTCCTCGCAGCCACCGCTCCCCCGGCCCTCGCAGCAGCAACCGCCCCGGCCACCGCTGTTCCAACCACCGCTGCCCCAACCACCGCAGCCCCGACCGGCACAGCCGCCGGCACCACAACCGCCGGCACCGCAGCCGCCGTCGCGACCGTCCCGGCAGCCGGCCTCGCCCGTGCGGCGCGCGGGCCACCCGTCCCCGCCCGCGCCGCGAGCCCACGACCCGTTCACGGACAGCGACGCGGTGGGGTTGCGCAAGTTCAACATCGGCCTGGTGCCCGCCTCGGCGACGCCGCCCGGGACGTGGAAGCGGGCCGCCTGGTTCGCGGTCCTGTCCTCGGCGGGCGTGCTGGTCGGCCTGGCCCTGGCGGCGTCCAAGCTGGTCGGCACGGGCGAGCCGGCGGAGCGCGTCGGGCTGCCGGGCTACCCGACCGGCGTGCCGCTGCTGCCCGGGTTCGCCACCGAGACCCCCCCGCCGCGGGCCACCCCCGCGCCGCACACCCCCGGCACCCCCGCGCCGAACACCCGCGTGCCCGAGCGCGTGGACGAGCCCGAGGAGCTGCGGGCGCCCGAGGCCGAGCGCCGGGCCGCCGGCGGCGAGTCGCCGGAGGAGCCCGCCGGTCCCGCCACCGCCGGCCCCGCCACCACCGGCCCGGCCGCGCGGACCGGGTTGCCGGAGGTCACCACCGTCCCGCGCGGCGACGGACCGCCGCTGGTGGACGGCGCGGCGATCGCCACGCGCACGGAGAAGTTCTACGAGGCGGCGGTGCTCGACAGCGGCACCGCGATGGCGATGGTGTCGGACTCCTTCCGACCCGGCGCCGAGGAGCTGTTGGCGCAGCAGTTCGCCGACGTGTCGCTGATCGAGGTGACCGCCATCCAGGTGGACCCGACGAAGGGCGTCACGCTCAGCACCTTGCAGGTGACGCGGAAGGACGGCGCCAAGGTCACCGAGGAGCGACAGCTGGAGTTCACTACCACGGGTGAACCTCTGATCAATGCCGAACGGCCCGCGGAGACCGTCCAGCGGTCGTTCGCGAACGTGAAGCGGTACGTCATTCCGTAGTCGTTCACCCGATCGAATGGCGTGGTTGACCACTGGTCGCCACGAACGGGTGAAGTCCTGGCTGGAGCTGGCTTTCCGCTGGTCGAAGACGGTACGAGTGCTGGCGACGAGACAGCGAGGGAGTCGCCAGTGCAGCGCCTTACGACGAGCGGTCACAGGCACAACCGCGCGGGCTCGGTGAGCGTGGCCGAGCTGATCAGGCAGCAGCCGACGCCGTTGCGCCTCCGGTCCCGGGAGCGGACCGCCGCGCACGAGCTGGTGCGCGACCTGCTCGCGGAACGACCGCCGGCGTCACCGGCGCGGCAGCCGCCCAAGCGGGCGGCGAAGCTCGCGGGCGTGACCACCGGGGTGGTCGTGCTGCTGGCGACCGTGGTGGCGGCGTCGGTCCTGGCGGGCCGGCGCGACGCCGGTCCGCCACCGCCGTCCGTCGAGGCGCCGTCGCGGCTCGACGGGGTCTCGGCGCTGCGCCCGGACCTGCTGTCGGCGGAGCTGGGCGGCCTGGTCGACCCGGCCGCGGTGGACCGGGCGATCGCGCCGCCGGCCCTCGACGCGCAGGTCGACTCGCAGGTCGGCGACGCCGTGGTGATGCCCGTCGAGCCCCGCCCCGGGCCGAAGCCGCGGGTGGACGTGGTGCGGCGGTTCTACGAGATGCTGCCCGCCAGGCCCGCCGAGGCCGCGCGGCTGCTGTCGCCGGAGCTGGTGGGCGAGGACGCCCGCGAGTTCGCGGCGGCGTGGGGCCGCGTGCAGGCGATCACCATCGAGTCGACCACGCTCCAGGAGGACGGCACCGTGCTCGCGGTGGTGTCGATGCAGGAGCGCACCGGCCGGTGGATGCGGGTCGAGCAGGTGTTCCGGCTGTCCGACACGACCGTCCCGCGCATCGTCGGCACCGAGGTCCTGTCCGCTCAGCGGAATTGACTTTGCGTTACTTTGCGCGCTCGTCTCATGACAGAACGTCTATGTCAACTGTGTTTCTATTCCAAACTTCCCCCGAAGGGGTTACAAACTCGGTCACGATTCGGTATCCATGATCCCGGTCAGTAGCGCAACGCACTCCCCGGGAAAGGTGTCCAGCGGTGTCGAACGACGACAAACGCCGTCGACGGGATGGCTCGACGGAGCAGCTGTCGGTCGCCGACCTGATCGCCAGGCGCGAGGCGGAGACGCAGCCCATCCCGAGGATCACCGAGGTGGAGCCGGAGACGGTGCGGTTCAAGCCGGCCGCCAACCTCTCGGGTCGCGAACTGCACATCACCGAGCTGCTGCGCCGCGAGGGGCGCGCCGGCGAGGAGGAGCGCGGCGGCGGGCTGCCCGTGCCGAAGCTCGTCGCGATGGCCGGTGGCGGCGTGGTGCTCGCCGGCGCGGTCGCGTTCACCGCGTCGAGCCTGGTGTCCTCCCCGGACGAGCGGCCGCTCGCCGAGGTGCGCTTCGACGCCCGGCAGGCCGCGCGGGCCACCAACACGCTGACCAAGGACCTCACCGCCGCGACCAAGCAGCAGGAGGTCCGGCAGGCGGAGGCGGAGACGACGACCGCCGCGCCGGAGCAGACCACCCAGCAGCGCGCGCCGCGCGCCAACCAGCCGCAGCAGCGGCAGGCCCAGGCCCCCGCCCCGCAGGCGCCGAACACCACCGCGCAGGCACCGAGCACCACGGCGGAGCAGACCACCACGACCCCGCCGAGCACGAGCACCACGACGCCGCCGCCCGTCGACACCAGCACCCCGCCGCCACCGCCGTCGTCCTCCTCCAAGCCCTCGACGTCCAGGTCGTCCGCGCCGTCGGCGCCGTCCTCCACGGACCCGAGCACGCCGCCCCCGTCGTCCGAGCAGCCCGCCCCGGGCCTCGGGATCGGCCTGGACCTCGGCGGGATCCTGGAGCCGATCGGCGGGTTCGACTTCTTCGCCCCGTCGAGCTGAACGCCCCGACCGGTCGGGGCGCCCGTCCGGAGCGGAGGGCTCGCGATGCCGGAGCGGAGGACACGCGGTGCCCGGGCGGAGGACGCGCCGGGATTGGGCCGTTCGGCCGCAATACCCGTGATCTTCACTCGAATGGGTGCCGTTCCGGGTCGGTATCGGGTATCCCTTCCAGGTCACCCCTCGGCTCACGTGACCTGCACAACGGTGCCCAAGCGGCAGTCCGGGCCGGGGTAGGCTCTGCGGGCGAGCGGTGGCCTAGCCTGTTCCGCGCACCGATCCGCACGACGAGGAGCCCGAGCGTGAGACCAGCTGCCATTGCCGCGGTCACGCAGCGCCCCAGCGAGGTGGTCCGGTGAGCAACGACGGTCGCGTCATCGCCGACCGCTACCGTTTCCTGGACCGGATCGGCAGCGGCGCGATGGGCGTCGTGTGGCGCGCCCAGGACGAGCGCCTGGGCCGCATCGTGGCCATCAAGCAGCTCCTGCTCCAACCCAGCCTGGACGAGCGCGAGCAGGACGAGGCGATCCAGCGCGCCATGCGCGAGGGCCGCATCGCCGCCAAGCTGCACCACCCGAACGCCATCGCGGTCTACGACGTGGTGGAGGAGAACGGCGCTCCGTGCCTGGTCATGGAGTACCTGCCGTCCTACAGCCTGGCCGACACGATGGCCGAGCACGGCCCGCTCGACCCGGTGGAGGTGGCGCAGATCGGCGGGCAGGCCGCCGCCGCGCTGGCCGCCGCCCACGCCGCCGGGATCGTGCACCGGGACGTCAAGCCCGGCAACGTGCTGCTCGCCGACAACGGCCTGGTCAAGATCACCGACTTCGGCATCTCGCGGGCCAGCGACGACGTCACGGTCACCAAGACCGGGCTGATCGCGGGCACGCCCGCCTACCTGGCGCCGGAGATCGCCCGCGGCCAGGACCCGACGCCCGCCTCGGACGTGTTCTCGCTCGGCTCGACGCTGTACGCGGCGGTCGAGGGCGAGCCGCCGTTCGGGCTGTCGGACAACACGCTGGGCGTCCTGCACGCGGTCGCCGCGGGCCGGATCAACCCGCCGACGGTCGACCACCCGCTGACCGACGTGCTGCTGCGCCTGCTGAACTACGACCCGGCCGACCGGCCCACCATGGCCCAGGCCCGGGACCTGCTCAACGCGGTGGCGCAGGGCCGGAACCCGAGCCTCACCGGTCTGCCGGCGAGCACCGCGACCGCCATCGCGCCGGTCGTCGGCGCGGGCGCCACGACCGTGGTGGACCCCGACCGCACCCGCGTGGTGCGGCCCGGCCCGCGCACGGTGGGCCCGCGCACGGTGGGCCCGCGCACGGGCGCCATGCCCGCGGTCGCGCCCGCGCCCGACAAGGGCGGCACCAGGCCGCTGGTGATCACCGCCGTGGTCCTGGGCGTGATCCTGCTGCTCGGCATCCTGCTGGTGGCGCTGGACGTGTTCGACAACCGGAACCCGTCGACGCCGGCCACGGACCCGAGCAGCTCGTCCAGGCCCGTGCCGACCACGACGACCACCCCGCCCCAGGTGACCACCACCGTCCAGACGGAGACGGTCACCGTCGAGGTGACGACCACCGTGCCGGAGCCCGAGCCCACCACCACGACCGAGCCGCCGGAGCCCACCACCACGACCACGACCACCACCACGACGACCCGGCCGCCGGCCACCACCACGCCGGTCACGACGACCACCACGACCACCACTGCACCGGAACAGCAGTGAACCTCGTAAGGTGGGCGTCGAACCCGATCGGGTGATGCAACGTCTTTGTCCTAGTGGCGTCCTGCACTTCGCCACTGAAGATCCCTAGCAGCTAACTGGGAGCACGCCGTGACCGACGATGGCCGCCTGGTCGCCGGCCGCTACCGCCTCGGCCAGCGGATCGGCAGCGGAGCGATGGGCATCGTCTGGCAGGCGCACGACGAGCGCCTGCACCGGACCGTGGCCGTGAAGCAGCTGCTGCTTCAGCCCGGACTCGCCGAGTCCGACACCGACGAGGCGAAGCGCCGGGCGATGCGGGAGGGCCGGATCGCGGCCCGCCTCCAACACCCGCACGCGATCGCCGTGTACGACGTGGCGGAGGACGACGGCCAGCCCTGGCTGGTGATGGAGTACCTGCCGTCCAAGAGCCTGTCCACGGCGCTCTCGGAGCGCGGCACGCTGCCGCCCCGGGACGTCGCCTCCATCGGCTCGCAGGTGGCCTCGGCGCTGGCCGCCGCCCACAACGCGGGCATCGTGCACCGCGACATCAAGCCGGGCAACATCCTGCTCGGCAACGACGGCACGGTGAAGATCACCGACTTCGGCATCTCCCGGGCCACCGGCGACGTCACGGTCACCGCGACCGGGATGCTCGCGGGCACGCCCGCCTACCTGGCGCCCGAGGTGGCCAAGGGCTACGACCCGGGCCCGCCGTCGGACGTGTTCTCGCTCGGCTCGACGCTGTACGCGGCGGTTGAGGGCGCGCCGCCGTTCGGCCTCAACGAGAACACCATCGCGCTGCTGCACCAGGTCGCGTCGGGCAAGGTGGTGCCGCCCAAGCAGGCGGGCCCGCTGACCGCGCTGCTGATGCGCCTGCTGCGCGCCGAGCCGGAGGACCGGCCGACCATGGCGGAGGCGCGCGAGGCGCTGGCCGCGGTGGCCGCCGGCCGGGCCGCGCCGGACTTCCCGGTGCCGCTGCCGCAGACGCACCCGCCGTCGTGGCAGGGCGCGCCGGTGCAGGCGCCCGCGCAGACCAGGGCGATGCCCCCGGTGGCCCCGGCCAACCAGGGCGGCCGGCAGGCGAACCACCCGGCGACGCGCGTGGCGCCGGTGCCGGCTCAGCAACAGCGGCCGGCCGCCGTCCAGGACCGGCCGCGCAGACCCGTGGCCTCGTCCCGCCCCGGCGGGTCGGGCCAGCTGAAGAACAAGCGGTCGGCCGTGATCACGGCGCTGGCGATCGCGGGCGCGGCCGTGGTGGGCATCATGCTCGCCAGCGTGTTCTCCGACAACGGGGAGAACCCGTCCGACCAGGCCGCGGACGTCACGGTCACCACCACGGCGCAGGCCGCGGGCGGCGAGCCGTCGACGACGCAGACGAAGAAGTCGGTCGGGCCGCCCGCCACCTACACCTCCACGCCGACGCGCCAGCAGCAGGAGCAGGCCGTCCGCGACTACTACGAGCTGGTGCCGGGCAACCTGGAGGACGGCTGGGCGCGCCTGGCGCCGTCCCTGCAGGGCGCGCAGGGCGGGTTCGAGAGCTACAAGAACTGGTGGGACCGGGTCGAGTCGGTCGAGCTGGACGAGGTCGAGTACAACGAGGACTTCGCCTACGTGATCGACGTCACCTTCCACATGAAGGACGGCACGACCAGCGAGGAGAAGAAGCTCATCGTGCTCCAGTGGGCGCAGCAGAGCCTCTTCATCGAGAGCGAGCAGAACCTGGGCAAGCCGTAGCCCTGCGGCGGTCCCGGAACCCCCGGCGGGTTCCCCCCGATGGGTTCCCTCAGCGGTTCGCGGCGTCCCGCAGCGCGGCCAGCAGGCTGGCCGCCGCGGGGCCGCCCGCGCCGTCCTCGCGCACGGCGGCGCCGATGGTCCTGGTCGGCTCCGGGTGGCGCAGCTTGCGCACGACCACGCCGGGGTGCACCACGTCGAGGCTGAGCTTGGGCACGATGGTGACGCCGAGCCCGGCGGCGACGAACCCCTGCGCGGTCGGGTAGTCGTCGGCCTCGACGACGGCGTTCGGCGCGAACCCGGCCGCCGCGCAGGCGTCGAGCACGATGTCCCGGCACGCGCCGGGCGTGACCACCGAGTCCACCCACGGCTGCCCGGACAGGTCCGCGAGGTCCAGCACGCGCTTGCGGGCCAGCTCGTGGCCGCGCGGCAGCACCGCCACGTAAGGGTCGTCGAGCAGGTGCACGACGCGCACCCCGCGCGGCGGCTCGGTGTCCCGCCCGCGGACGACGAGGGCCACGTCGGCGCGGCCCGCCTGGAGCTCCACCATCGGGTCGTCGGGCTCGGTGAGCTTGAGGTCGAGCCCCACGTCGGCGTGCCGCTCGCGGAACGCGGCCACGGCGGGCGGCACGAGCGCCGCGCCCGCGGTGGCGAAGTAGCGCACGCGCAGCCGCCCGGTGCGGCCCGCGCGCAGGTCGGCCAGCTCGGCCTCGGCCTCGGCCAGCCGGTCGGTGATGCGGGCGGCGTGCTCGGTGAGCAGCCTGCCCGCGGCGGTGGGCCGGACGCCGCGCCCGACGCGGTCGAGCAGCGGCAGGCCCGCCTGCTTCTCCAGGGCCGCGACCTGCTGGCTCACCGCCGAGGGCGTGTAGCCCAGGTTGACCGCCGCGGCGGTGATGGAGCCGGTGGTCACCACGGCCCGGAGCACCTGCATGCGTCGCACGTCCAACATGACCGAACCTTACAGCTCTGCTTAAAGGTCGTGCAGTTCTATTCACTTGTCCTGATACTTCGCCTGGCTCAGTGTATGACCGTGAACAGTTCAGGCACGCTGGTCAGGATGGGTGTGCTCGCCCTGCTGTGGGGGTCGAGCTTCTTGTGGATCAAGATCGCGCTCACCGGCCTCTCCCCCGTGCAGATCGCCTTCGCGCGCAGCCTCCTGGGCGCGCTGGTGCTCGTGGCGGTGCTGCGGGTGAGCGGGCAGCGGCTGCCGCGCGACCGCCGCTCCTGGCTCCACCTGCTGGTCGCCGCCGTGTTCGGCAGCGTCGTGCCGTTCGCCCTGTTCGCGGTGGGCGAGCAGACCGTCGACTCCGGCGTCGCCGGGGTGCTCAACGCCACCACGCCGCTGTGGGCGCTGGTCCTGGGCCTGGTGCTGGGCACCGAGCGGCAGCGCGACCCGGCCCGGCTGGTCGGCCTGGTGCTCGGGTTCGTCGGCGTGCTGCTGATCTTCGCGCCGTGGGAGCGCGCCGGCCTGGCGAGCTGGGGCGCGCTGGCCTGCCTGCTCGCCGCCGCGTCCTACGCGGTCTGCTACACCTACATCGGCCGCACGATCTCCGGGCGCGGCCTGACCCCCATCCAGATCTCCTCGACGCAGCTCGTCGGCGCGGCGGGCCTGACCGCGCTCGTGGTGCCCGCCGGCGGCCTCCAGCCGGTGCACCTGTCCTGGGGGCCGGTCGTGGCCGTGTCGATCCTGGGCGTGCTCGGCACGGGCGTCGCGTTCGTGCTGAACTACCGGATCATCGAGGACGAGGGCCCGACCAACGCCACGACCGTCGGCTACCTGCTGCCCGTGGTCTCCGTGCTGCTCGGCGCGGCGTTCCTGGGCGAGGAGATCGGCATCCGGGTGGTGATCGGCATGGTGGTGGTCCTCGCGGGCGTCGCGCTGACCCGCCGGCGGCCCGTTCCGGCCGTCGCGCCGGTGACCCCGGTCACTCTAACTACGCTCAAGTGACCTGCGATAACACTGGGTTACCCGCCGGTACGGACCTGTTGAGACATCGCTCCTGGGCAAACGGGTGGTATTGCGACGCAGGTCTCCCCCGATCGCGTGGTGTTCAGGCGATACGCGTCCTGGAACGCACTTTCGGACGTCTCCTCAGATGAAAGGACTCGAACCAGGAGGGAACCCCACAGCCATGAGCAACGAGAGCATCACCACCACGACGACGTTCCACCTCCTCGTCCCGGGAGTGGCCCCGGCGCCCGTCCAGGCCGAGCTGCACTACGAGCCGGAGGACCCGTACGCGGTCGCCGTGCTGTTCCACACCGGCCAGGGCAAGGTGGAGTGGATCTTCGCCCGCGACCTGCTCGCCGACGGCCTGCTGACGCCGTCCGGCGAGGGCGACATCCTCATCCGCCCGGCCGCCGACGACCCGGAGCGCGTCCTGCTGGAGCTGAACGCGCCGACCGGCTTCGCCATCCTGTCCGCCGAGGCCGAGCACATCGCCGAGTTCCTGGACCTGACCTACGACGTGGTCCAGCCCGGCGAGGAGGACCTGTGGATCGACTTCGACCGCGAGCTGGCCAAGCTCGTCTCGACCAACTGACGGCGGCGCCAACCCGCCCGTCGCCTACCCTCTGAAGCTGTGACGGGGGCCGGGGGGACGGTGGGCGGTCGGTACGCGCTGGTCGAGCGGATCGGCAGCGGCGCCATGGGCGTCGTCTGGCGGGCCCGGGACGAACTCCTGGACCGCGAGGTGGCCGTGAAGCAGCTGCGCCTGCCGGACCTGACGCCCGAGGAGGCCGCGACGGCCAGGGCGCGGGCCATGCGCGAGGCGCGCAACGCGGCCCGGTTGCACCACCCGGGGGCGATCTCGGTCTTCGACGTGGTGGTGGAGGACGACCGGCCCTGGCTGGTCATGGAGCACCTGCCCTCGCGGAGCCTGTCCGCCCTCCTGGCGGAGCGGGGCAGGGTGGAACCGGACGAGGCGGCCCGGATCGGCGGCCAGGTCGCCGCAGCGCTCGCCGCGGCCCACGCGGCGGGCATCGTGCACCGGGACGTGAAACCGTCGAACGTGCTCATCGGCCACGACGGCACGGTGAAGCTCACCGACTTCGGCATCTCGCGCGCCGCGGGGGACGGCACGCTCACCGACAGCGGCATGATCACCGGCACCCCGGCGTACCTCGCGCCCGAGGTCGCGCGCGGAGAGCAGCCGAGCGGCGCCTCCGACGTGTTCTCCCTCGGCGCGACGCTGTACGCGGCGGCCGAGGGCCGGTCGCCGTACGGCACCTCCGACAACAGCTTCGGCCTGCTGTACCGGGCCGCCGCGGGCAAGGTCCAGCCGCCCACCCGGTCGGGCCCGCTCACCGACCTGCTGACCAGGATGCTCGCCACGGACCCGGACCGCCGCCCCACGGCGGAGGAGGCCGTGGCGCTGCTCGCCGAACTCGCGGCGGAGCAGCCGGAGCGACCGGAACAGCCGGAACGGCCGGAACCGCCCGGTGAGCAGCCGGAGGAGCGGCCCGCCTCGGAGGAGGGCCCGGTCGGGCGCCGGCGCCGGTGGCTCGCCCCGCTGGTGGCGGCGATCGTGCTGGTCGCGGCGGCGGGGTCGGTCGCGGCCGTGTCCCTGCTGCCCGACGGGTCCGACAGCGGCGCCCAGGGCGCCCGGCAGCCGCAGACCACCGCTCCCACCCCGGTGAGCGCCCAGGACGCGGAGGCGCTCGTCAGGGGGCACTACGACCTGCTGCCGGAGAACCCGCGGGTCGCCTACGACAACCTCACCCCGACCTACAGCCAGTCGCTGGAGGAGTACCTGGCGTTCTGGGGCCAGTACGACGACGTGCGGGCGACGCCGGTCCAGACCCGGGCCGAGGGCGCGCGGGTCTGGGTGCACGTCGCGGTGACGTTCGTGCGCGGCGGTGAGACGACCAACGGGAACTACCTGCTGCGGGTCGAGCACTACGAGGGCCGACCGCGGATCGTGGCGGCCGACGAGCTGCCCGGCGCGACCGCCCCGGCGAGCTGACCCCGGACGAACCCGCCGTCGGACGAACCCGCCGTCGGACGAACCCGCGGCCGGACGAACCCGCCGTCGGACGAGCCCTCCGTCAGACGAGCCTGCGGTCCGACGCCCAGCGGGACAGCTCGTACCGGTTGGACAGCTGCGTCTTGCGCAGCACGCTCGACACGTGCGTCTCGACCGTCTTCACCGAGATGAACAGCTCGGACGCGATCTCCTTGTACGCGTAGCCGCGGGCCAGCAGCCGCAGCACGTCCCGCTCGCGCGGCGTCAGCAGGTCCAGCTCCGGGTCGCTGATCGGGGCCGCGCCGGGCCGGTCGGCGAACGCGTCCAGCACGAACCCGGCCAGGCGCGGGCTGAACACCGCGTCGCCCTCCGCGACCCGCACGACCGCCTTCACCAGCTCCTGGCTGGAGATGGTCTTCGTCACGTACCCCCGCGCGCCCGCGCGGATGACCGCGATGACGTCCTCGGCCGCGTCCGACACCGACAGCGCCAGGAACACCACCTCGGGCAGCGAGGTGCGGACCTGCCGCAGCACCTCCGCGCCGCCGCCGTCGGGCATGTGCACGTCCAGCAGCACCACGTCCGGGCGGTGGTGGGCGATGCCCGCGACGGCCTCGCCGACCGAGCCCGCCTCGCCGACCACCTCGATCTCGTCGGTGATCGACTCCAGCTCCGCCCGCACACCCGCGCGGAACAGCGCGTGGTCGTCGACCAGGAACACCCGTACGGCCACGGTTCGGCCCCCGTCCCTCACTTGTCCGCTGTCTTCCTCGGCATCATCAGCTGCACCTCCGTGCCCTCACCCGGCGCGGTGCGGACGCGGACCTCGCCGCCGTGCCGGTCCATCCTCCCCCGGATCGAGTCCGCGAGGCCATGCCGGTCCTCCGGCACGGTCTCCGGGTCGAAGCCCTTGCCCCGGTCGCGCACGAACACCGTCACCCGATCGGGCTCGACCTCGCCGTAGACGCTGATCTCCGCGACGCCCGCGTGCTTGGCCGCGTTGACCATCGCCTCGCGGGACGCCTGGACCAGCGCGTGCAGGTTGGGGTCCAGCTCGCAGTCGCCGACCACCACCTGCTGCACGGCCAGCGCGAACGCGTCCTCCACCTCGCCGGAGGCCTTGGCGATCGCGGCGGACAGGGTGGTGGGCAGGTTGTTCTCCTCCACGACCCTGCCGTACAGCCACTCGCGCAGCTGCCGCTCCTGGCCGCGCGCCAGGCGCTTGACCTCGCGGGGCCGCTCGGCCTGCTTCTGGATCAGCGCGAGCGTCTGGAGCACCGAGTCGTGCAGGTGGGCGGCGATCTCGGCGCGCTCCTCGGTGCGGATGCGGGCCCGCCGCTCCTCGCCCAGGTCGTTGATCAGCTTGACCCACAGCGGCACGGTCAGCACCGCGACGCCGCCGAGCGTGGCGACCACGGCCAGCAGCGCGAACCGGAGCTGGTCGATGCCGTAGCTGTTGACCAGCAGCACGCCGATGCCGATGGCGACCAGCGCGACGCCCGCGAGCACGCGCACCACGGTGGTCCGCCCGGTGCCGATGAACCCGGACCGGGCGCCGTCCCGCCAGCGGCGGCGCTGCGCCTCGTCCGCCTCCCGCCACACCACGGCCGCACCCACCAGGGCCACCGCGAGCGGTCCGGCGATCCAGCCGTTCACCGGGCCGGAGAACAGGCCCGCCAGCACGGCGGCGGCGATGCCCAGGGCGACCAGGCCCAGCGCCTGCTGCCGCTCCCTGGGGTTCGAGGGCTCCTCCGGCTCGCCGGCCGCGCGCTGCGGCACGAACAGCCACAGCAGGCCGTAGGCGATCACGCCGACGCCGTTGAGCGCGGTCAGCGCGGCGAACACCGCCCGCACCCAGAACACCTCGACGCCCAGGTGGTCCGCGACCCCGCCCGCCACGCCCGCGACCACCCGGCCGGTCCGCCTGCGGCGCACGGGCTCGACGGCCTTGGCCGGCTTGGCGGCCTTCGTCTCCACGCTCACCGCTCAAGGGTCACACGCGGGCGGGGGCCGGTCATCAGGGTTCCACCCCATGTCGGGATCAGGGTGGGTCCCGGATGTGCGGTGGCGCCCCCGTCGAGCAAGCTCCTCACCGTGAGCGGGAACATCAGCGCGGCCAACGTCGAGGAGACGTTGAAGGACTTCTGGGCCAGCAGGCCCCGGCGGCCCCACGACGGTCGCAAGGTCGCCGGCGTGGCCGTGGGCATCGCGCGGCGGTACCAGGTCGACCCGGTGATCGTCCGGGTCGCGTTCGTGGCCATGGCGCTGTGCAACGGCGCCGGGATCCTCATCTACCTGCTGGGCTGGCTGCTGCTCGCGCAGGAGGGTGACGAGGTGTCGCCCGCGGAGGCGCTGCTCGGGCAGGGCCGCAGCTCGACCCCGACCCCGCTGACCGTGCTGCTGGGCCTGGCCGTGGTGCCGGCGACCGGCGTGTTCGTCGACGGCGGGTTCACCATGGTCGGCGGCGTGCTGCTGTCCGTCGGCGGGATCTACCTGCTGCACCGCGCCCGCGGGCAGTACAACCGGCCGGAGGTGGCCCACGCGCCCGCCGCGGCCTTCGACGGGGTGGGGGTGGACCCGGTGGCGACGAGCACGGGCGGGGTGGACCCGGTCGGCGTGCCCGCCTACCAGGAGGGGCCGACCGGTCCGGTGAGGCCGCCCGCGTGGGACCCGCTGGGCGCGGCGCCGTTCGCGTGGGACCTGCCGGAGCCGGCGGCGGAGGTCGAGCCCGTGTCCCCGGCCGCGCGGCCGGCGCGGCGGAAGTCTCGGGTGGGGACGGTGACGTTCGGGCTGGCGCTGATCGTGCTGGCCGCCGCCGCGGCGCTGTCGCAGGAGTGGGCGTGGTTCGACGAGGTTCACACCATCGGGTTGGTGGTGGCCGTGCTGGGCGCGGGCATGGTGTTCGGCGCGCTGCGCGGCGGCGGTGGCCGCGGGCTGGTCTGGCTGGCCGTGCCGCTGTCGGTGGTCGGCGTGGCCTCGACCGCGGTCGACTTCGACGGCATCAGGTCGGGCGAGGTCGGCAGCACCAGGCCCGCGCCGACGTCGGTCGAGCAGGTGGAGGACCGGTACGACTGGGGCGTCGGCGAGGTCGACCTGGACCTGACCGGCCTGCCGCGCACCGGCACGGTGGTCACCGAGGTCGAGGTCGGGCTGGGCAGCGCCCGGGTGCGGGTGCCGCGCGACGCGGACGTGTCCGTGACCTGCTCGACCGAGGTGGGGAACGTGAAGTGCCTCGGCCGGGACGCCGACGGCAAGGACGTGGAGCAGCGGGTCGAGGACGACCGGGGCCCGGACGGGCCCGGCGGGCTGAGGATCGAGCTGGACGTGCGGAGCGAGATCGGAGAGGTGGAGGTGAGCCGTGGCTGACCAGGACAAGGGCGTGGAGAAGCGGGGCGTGGACGTGGTCGGCCTGGTGTTCGGGGTCGCGGCCCTGGTCGCCGCCGCCTACACGCTCTCCGACGGCGCGGCGTGGCCGGACTTCCTCGACCTGAGGTGGGCGCTGGCCGGGGGGGCGATGGTGATCGGGATCGGGTTGCTGGCGGGGTCGATGCGCCGGCGGGGGTAGCCCGGTCCGCGGGGGAGGTGGGGAGGCGAAGGGCCCGTCCGGGGGGACGGGCCCTTCGTCGCGCTCACTCCCACTCGATGGTGCCCGGCGGCTTGCTCGTCACGTCCAGCACGACCCGGTTGACCTCGTTCACCTCGTTGGTGATGCGGGTCGAGATGCGCTCCAGCACGTCGTAGGGCAGGCGGGTCCAGTCGGCGGTCATGGCGTCCTCGCTGGACACCGGCCGCAGCACGACCGGGTGACCGTAGGTGCGGCCGTCGCCCTGGACGCCCACGCTGCGCACGTCCGCGAGCAGGACCACCGGGCACTGCCAGATCTGCCTGTCCAGGCCCGCGCTGGTCAGCTCCTCGCGGGCGATGGCGTCGGCCTTGCGGAGGATGTCCAGGCGCTCCTGGGTGACCTCGCCGATGATCCGGATGCCCAGGCCGGGCCCGGGGAACGGCTGCCGCTGGACGATGGTCTCGGGCAGGCCCAGCTCCGTGCCGACGCGGCGCACCTCGTCCTTGAACAGCGCGCGCAGCGGCTCCACCAGGGTGAACTGGAGGTCGTCGGGCAGGCCGCCCACGTTGTGGTGGCTCTTGATGTTCGCCGCGCCCGTGCCGCCGCCGGACTCGACCACGTCCGGGTACAGCGTGCCCTGCACGAGGAACCGGTAGTCGCCCTCGGCCTTGAGGTCGCGCTCGGCCTGCTCGAAGACCCGGATGAACTCCCGGCCGATGATCTTGCGCTTCTGCTCGGGGTCCGTGACGCCCTCGAGGGCGTCCAGGAAGCGCTCGCGGGCGTCCACGGTGACCAGGTTGACGCCGGTCGCGGCCACGAAGTCGCGCTCGACCTGGGCCCGCTCGCCCGCGCGCAGCAGGCCGTGGTCGACGAAGACGCAGGTCAGGCGGTCGCCGATGGCGCGCTGCACGAGGGCCGCCGCGACCGCGGAGTCCACGCCGCCGGACAGGCCGCAGATGGCCTTGCCGTCGCCGACCTGCTCGCGGATGCGGGCCACCTGCTCGTCGACGATCGAGGACGTCGTCCACTGGGGGCGGATGCCCGCGATCTCGTGCAGGAAGCGGCGCAGGACCTCCTGGCCGTGGGGCGAGTGCCCCACCTCCGGGTGGTACTGGACGCCGGCGAACCGGCGCTGCCGGTCCTCGAAGGCGGCCACGGGCGCGCCCTCGCTGGTCGCGGTGACGGTGAAGCCCTCGGGCGCCTTGGTCACGCAGTCGCCGTGGCTCATCCACACCGGGTGCTTGGCGGGCAGCTCGTCGTGCAGCAGGCCGCCCTCCTGCTCGACGCCCAGCTCCGTGCGGCCGTACTCGCGGGTGCCGGTGTGCTCCACCGTGCCGCCCAGGGCGCCGGCCATGGCCTGGAAGCCGTAGCAGATGCCGAACACCGGCACGCCCGCGTCGAACAGCTCCGGGTCCACCTGCGGCGCGCCGGGCTCGTAGACGCTGGACGGCCCGCCCGACAGCACGATGGCGGCCGGGTCGCGCCCGACCAGCTCCGACACCGGCGTGGTGTGCGGCACGACTTCCGAGTAGACCTGCGCCTCCCGGACTCGCCGGGCGATCAGCTGCGCGTACTGCGCGCCGAAGTCGACTACCAGCACAGGGCGGTTGCTGCTCTCGGGCACTGGGTGAAAACCTCTCGTCCGGCGGGTCCGCGCAGGTGAAGGATGTCATGCGTGGAGGAGGAACCGCTCACCGGAGGCGGCCTGAACGAGGTCGTGCGGATCGGCGCCACGGTGCGCCGGCCGACCGGCCCGTGGACGCCCAACGTGCACCGCCTGCTGGAACACCTTGCCCCGCTTGGGCTTTCCCCGGTGCCGCTCGGGATCGACGAGCGGGGCCGCGAGGTGCTGTCCTACCTGGAGGGTGAGGTGGCCCACCCGCCGCTGCCCGAGGCGGTGCGCTCGGACCGGGTGCTGGTCGAGGTGGCGCGGCTGGCGCGGCGGCTGCACGACGCGAGCGCGGGGCTGGCGCACCTGCGGGAGGGCTGGCGGTTCCCGGCGATCGAGCCGGTCGAGGTGATCTGCCACAACGACCTCGCGCCCTACAACGTGGTGTTCCGCGGAGGATCACCCGTTGGTGTGATCGACTTCGACACCGCGCGGCCGGGGCCGCGGTGGTGGGACGTGGCCTACGCGGCGTACTGCCTGGTGCCGTTCTCGCCGGAGTTCGGCACGCCCGACGAGCAGCGGCGGCGGGCCGCGTTGTTCTGCGAGGCCTACGGCACGTCCGCCGGGGGGCTGGGCGGGCGTGTGCTGGCCCGGCTGGAGGACATGGTGGCGATGATCCGCGAGCGGCCCGAGTTCCACCGGCAGCGGGCGGAGCGCCACGACGACTACTACCTCGCCCATGCGGAGTACGTGCGGGCGCACTTCCAAGATCGGTAGCGCCAAGCACGCCGTACGGGCATACGGTGACTCCCATGGACGCGACCACTCCCGAGCCACGGCCCTGCTGGA
Organism: Actinosynnema sp. NPDC059797; assembly: GCF_042732085.1. Classification (NCBI taxonomy): domain Bacteria; kingdom Bacillati; phylum Actinomycetota; class Actinomycetes; order Pseudonocardiales; family Pseudonocardiaceae; genus Actinosynnema; species Actinosynnema sp. NPDC059797. The sequence goes on along the minus strand of NZ_JBHWIE010000006.1, from coordinate 53,318 downwards.
TCGCCGGACACGCCGAGCAGGGCGTGCAGGCCATGACCGTTCACCACCCGTTCGACGGCACGGAGGTCGCCTCGGTCGCCGTGCCGGGCCCGGAGCAGGTGGAACGCGCGGTCGCCGCCGCGGCGGCGGTGGCCAAGGAGTTCCGCCGCACGCCCGCGCACGTCCGCGCCAAGGCCCTGCTCCAGGTCTCGCAGGCGCTGGCCGAGCGCGCCGAGGAGATCGCCGAGATCATCACCGCCGAGAACGGCAAGCCGCTGAAGTGGGCGAACGTCGAGGTGCAGCGCGCGGTGAACACGTTCCGGTTCGCCGCCGAGGAGGCGCGCCGGTTCACCGGCGACCTCCAGCGCCTCGACACCGACGTCAGCGGCGAGGGCCGGCTGGCGGTGGTGCGGCGGGTGCCGCGCGGCCCGGTGCTGGCCGTGGCCCCGTTCAACTTCCCGCTGAACCTGGTGGCGCACAAGGTGGCGCCCGCGCTGGCGGTCGGCGCGCCCGTGATCGTCAAGCCCGCGTCGGCGACGCCGCTGTCCGCGCTGATGCTGGGCGAGCTGCTGGCCGAGGCGGACCTGCCCGAGGGCGCGTTCTCGGTGCTGCCGGTGCGCGGCGGCGACATGAAGGCCCTGGTCACCGACGAGCGGCTGCCGGTCATCTCGTTCACCGGGTCGACCTCGGTCGGGTGGTCGCTGATGGACGACGCGCCGCGCAAGCACGTCGTCATGGAGCTGGGCTCGAACTCGGCGGCCATCGTGTGCCCGGACTGGCCGGACCTCGACTTCGCGGCCTCGCGCATCGCCACGTTCGGCAACTACCAGGCCGGGCAGTCGTGCATCGCGGTGCAGCGGGTGCTGGTGCACCGGGACGTCGCCGAGGAGTTCGTGCCGAAGCTGGTCGCGGCGGTGCGGTCGCTCAGGACCGGCGACCCGCACGACCCGGAGGTCGAGGTCGGGCCGCTGATCGACGAGGACAACGCGCGGCGCGTCGAGGAGTGGGTGGCCGAGGCCGTGTCCGGCGGCGCGGTGCTGCACCTCGGCGGCGGCCGGTCGGGGACGACCGTGGAGCCGACCGTGGTGCAGGACGTGCCCGCCTCGGCCCGGCTGTGGCACCAGGAGGTGTTCGGGCCGGTGCTCGCGGTGTCCGTGGTGGGCTCCGTGGCCGAGGCGTTCGAGCAGGCCAACGCCACCGACTACGGGTTGCAGGCGGGCGTGTTCACCCGGGACGTGACCGTGGCCTTCGAGGCGGCGGCCGAGCTGGAGGTCGGCGGCGTGATCGTCGGCGACGTGCCGTCCTACCGGGCCGACCAGATGCCGTACGGCGGGGTCAAGGGGTCGGGCACCGGGCGCGAGGGCGTGCGGTCGGCCATGGAGGACTTCACCGAGGAGCGCACCCTGGTGCTCACCGGGATCAGCCTCTAGGGCTTGACCTCCACCACCGGCAGCCGGAGCGCGCCGGGTGCGTGGGCGGGCACGGCGGGGTGCTTCGGCGCCACGGGCGCGAGGCGCCGGTACCCCGCCGCCTGGTCGGGCCGCCGGTCCGGCTCGCCCTTGTTCGGCCACAGCGCGAACGCCCGCTCGGCCTGCGCGGTGATGGTCAGCGACGGGTTCACGCCCAGGTTCGCCGAGATCGCCGCGCCGTCGACGACCGACAGGGTCGGGTAGTGGTGGACCCGGTGGTAGGCGTCGATGACGCCGGAGGCCGGGTCCGAGCCGATCGGGCAGCCGCCGATGAAGTGGGCGGTGAGCGGGATGTTGAACAGCTCGCCCCACGTGCCGCCGGGGATGCCGTCGATGTGCTTCGCCGCGAGCAGGTTGGCGCGGTGGCCGGCCGGGATGAACGTCGGGTTCGGCCGGCCGTGGCCCTGCCTGGAGGACAGCTTGCGGCCGAACAGGCCCTTCCTGGTGTAGGTGGTGATGGAGTTGTCCAGGCTCTGCATCACCAGCAGGATCACGGTCCGCTCGCTCCAGCGGTGCACCGACAGCAGCCGGGCCAGGCGGACCGGGTGCCGGACCGCCTGGGCGAGGAACTGGAGCACCCGGGGCGTCGACTTCGCGCCGTCGGTGGCCAGGGTCTGGAGCAGGCCCATGGCGTTGCTGCCCTTGCCGTAGCGGACGGGCTCGATGTGGGTCTGCTCGTCCGGGTGGATGGACGAGGTGATGGCCACGCCCCGGCTGAAGTTGCGCTCCTCGTCCACGGTGAAGCGGCCCGCGCCGATGATCGCCTCGGAGTTCGTCCTGGTCAGCTCGCCGAGCTTGGGCGAGAGGCGCGGCAGGGCGCCGGTCGCCCGCATCCGGTGCAGGAGCTGCTGGGTGCCCCAGGTGCCCGCGGCGAGCACGACCTGGTTCGCGGTGATGGTGCGGCGGCGCCGGCGCAGCTTGCCGCCGGTGCGGCGGGTGCCGATGGCCCAGGTGCCGTCGGGCGCCTGGCGCAGGTCGGTGACCGTGGTCAGCGGCAGCACCTCGGCGCCGTTGCGCTCGGCCAGGTACAGGTAGTTCTTGACCAGGGTGTTCTTCGCGCCGACGCGGCAGCCGGACATGCACGAGCCGCACTCGGTGCAGCCGGTGCGGTCCGGGCCCGCGCCGCCGAAGTACGGGTCCTCGGCGGACTTGCCGGGCTCGCCGAAGAACACGCCGACGGGGGTCGGGTGGAAGCTGTCGGCCACGCCCATGTCCTCCGCGACCTGCCGCATGACCCGGTCGCTGGGGGTGGTGGTCGGGTTCTGCACCACGCCCAGCATCCGGCTCGCCTGGTCGTAGAACGGGGCCAGCTCGGACTCCCAGTCGGTGATGTGCGCCCACTGGCGGTCGTTGTAGAACGGCTTGAGCGGCCGGTACAGGGTGTTGGCGTACACCAGCGACCCGCCGCCGACGCCGGCGCCCGCGAGGATCATGACGTTGCGCAGGGCGTGGATGCGCTGGATGCCGTAGCAGCCGAGGAAGGGCGCCCACAGGTAGCGGCGCAGGTTCCACGAGGTCTTGGCGAACTCGTCGTCGGCGAACCGGCGACCCGCCTCGACGACGGCGACCCGGTAGCCCTTCTCGGTGAGCCGGAGCGCGGCCACGCTGCCGCCGAAGCCCGAGCCCACCACGACGACGTCGTAGTCGGTGTTGTTACCGGCGAGTTCACCCATGGTTGCGAGATTAGGGGTTACCTCCGGTAACAGCTAGTTCTTCATCGGTTCAGCCGCCGGCGGCGGTCACGTTCGCCCGATCGGGTGCATCCGTGCGTCCCGGCGAAACAGCGCGGCGGTCTTGCCCGAAACGCACATGTCGGAGGAGGCGCTGTGGACGAACCGGTGGGCGCGGGCGGCACGGACGTCCGCGTGCTCGAGGAGTGCCGGGGCCCCGCGACGGGCACCCTCCTGCACAACCCACCCGCCGGCGAGGGCGAGCGGGCCGGGCGGATCGGGTTCGACCTGGACGCCGACCTGCCCGTGGCCCGGCACCACGAGACCGGCGGGCTCGTCGACGACCACTTCGCGGAGAACACCGTGCCCGTCGAACCCGGTGACCTACGGGGGTACCTCCCGTGACGGTCGGGCGCCGGCTCGCCGCCGCCGTCGTCGCGCTGGTCGCGGCCGCGGCCTCGCCGGCGGGAGCGCCCGCGCCCGACGAGGGCGCCTACGCCTACACCACCGCCGACGAGGTCGTGGTCATGCGGGGCGAACGGCTCGTCACCCGGTGGCGGGAGGAGCGGTCGGAGCGCGTCGGACCCGTGGTGTGGACCGGGGACGGGCGCCACGTGGCCTTCCTGACCTCGGTCGGCGCGGCGGACACCCCCGTGGCGATCCGCAGGCTGGTCACCGTGGACGCCCGGTCGGGCGACACCCGCTCGGTGCTCTGCGACGACTGCGCGCGCATCGCCGCCCCGGGCGGTGGCGCGCTGCTCGTCAGCACCGGCGCGGACGGCGACACGGACCTGCTCACCGGCCTCCGGCGGCTGGACCTCGACGCCGGCGGCGACCCCGTGGAGGTCCCCGCGCGGCTGCCCCCGCTGGAGCACGTCGACCTGTTCTCCGGCACGGGCGGCGAGGTGCTGCTCAGCGGGGTGGAGCGGGGCGTGGCCGAGAGCTGGTTCCGCGTCCGGGTCGACGGCGGGGTCACGCCGCTCGGCTCCGTGACCGCCACCCGGCGGGACCGCTCCGGGCAGCTCTACGAGCGCGGGCGCGGCCCCGTCGCCGTCACCTCCGACGGGACCGGCGACACCGTCTACGCGGTCGCCGGGGCCTTCCGGGGGCGCGACGACCCGTGCGAGGGCGCGGCGGAGGTGTTCGCGGCGCTGCCCGCGAGCGGGTCGACCGTGCCCACGGACCTCAGCGCCGCCGCGCCGGTCGACACCCGACCGACCGCCACCGAGGTCCTGTCGCTGTGGTGGGACCCGGCGCACCGCCTGCGCACCGCCGTGCTCGCCGGGGTGTGCGACGGGACCTCCTCCACCGGCCCCACCACCGGCGAGTGGGTGCTGGAGCGCAACAGGTGGGTCCAGGTGTCGTCCGAGCCGACGCTCGGCTCCCGCCACCTGCGCAGCGGGTCGAAGCTGGTCACGCGCTTGCCCAGAGCGCCGGGGGACGGCGCGGACCTGGTGCTCGAACGCGGCGGTCGCCGCGTCCCGATCGCCGGGGGCGTGCTGTCGGTCGACGCGCCCGAGTTCCGGCCACCCGGCGACGACGAGGTCCTGGCCCACCTGTGCGACCCCGCCGACCCGGTGTGCCTGTCCCGCACGGGCGGCGCCTACGAGCTGGGCTCGACCAGCGGCGACCTCGACGGCGACGGCGCGGCGGACCGGCTCGCGGTGGTCCGGTCGTGGGCCGGCGGAACCGACTCGGCCCGCCTGGAGGTCGCCTTCGCGGACGGCCGGGAACAGCGCTTCGACCTGCCCGCGACCATCGACGTGGGCGTGCCCCGCTGGGTGGGCGCCACCGACCTCACCGACGACGGCCGGGTCGAGGTGCTGGTCCCGACCGGGGCGGGCGCGCACAGCGTGGTGATCGGCGTGTTCGAGCACGTCGACGGCGGGCTCGCGCGGGTCGGCGGCGACCTGGCCGAACTGGTGGTGGGCGGCGCGGTGCACGAGGCCACCGGCGTCGAGTGCCTGGCGGGGGGCGACCGCGCGCTGGTGCGCACGAGCACCGTCACGGCCGGCCCGTTCACCTCGCTCGACGGCCCGTCCGAGTACGTGCTCCACGAGGTGACCTACGCCGCCGACCCCGCGTCCGGGCGGCTCGTCCGGGTCGCCGAGGAGCGGACGACCTCCCCCGCGGCGGAGGGCGGCGGGATGCCGCCGCGGCTCGCCGGGGTGGTGGGGATCCACTGCCCCGGCGTGCCCGCCGTCTTCTGACGGCCCTGCCGCGGTTGGTCAGCCGCGGATGGTCAGCCGCGGATGGTCAGGCCGACCTTCTGGAACTCCTTGAGGTCGGAGTACCCGGTCTTCGCCATCGCCCGCCGGAGGGAGCCGAACAGGTTCGTCACGCCCCGCGGGTCCACCGACGGGCCGAACAGCAGGCTCCGCAGGTCGACCACCTGGTCGACACCGCTGGACACGTGGCTGCGCGGCACCGACGGGTGCGCCGACGCCGCCGTCCAGTACAGGCCCTGGCCCGGCGCCTCCGCCGCGGCCGCCAGCGGCTCGCCCAGCATCACCGCGTCCGCGCCGCAGGCGATCGACTTGGCGATCTCGCCGCTGGTCAGCGCGCCGCCGTCGGCGATCACGTGCACGTACCGGCCACCGGTCTCGTCCAGGTAGTCCCGGCGCGCCGCGGCCGCGTCCGCGATCGCGGTGGCCATCGGCACGCCGATGCCCAGCACGGCGTCCGTGGTCGTGACGCCCGGCGTGTAGCCGTAGCCCACGATCACGCCCGCCGCACCCGTGCGCATCAGGTGCATGGCCGTCCGGTAGTCGCCGACGCCGCCCGCGATGACCGGGATGTCCAGGTCCGCGATGAACGACTTCAGGTTCAGCGGCTCGCCGTCGCGCGAGACGTGCTCGGCGGAGATGATCGTGCCCTGCACGACCAGGATCTCCACGCCCGCGGCCAGCAGGTCCGGGGTCAGCTCGGCGGCCCGCTGCGGGCTCACCCGCACGGCCACCGTCACCCCCGACTCGCGGACCTGCTTGATCGCCTCCGCGATGAGGTCCATGCGGACCGGCGCGGCGTGCAGCTCCTGCAGCACCTTCACCGGCGCGGCCGGGTCGTCGGTGTCCTCCACCGACTGCACCAGGCGGAACAGGGCCTCCTCCACGTCGCCGTGCCGGGCCCACAGGCCCTCCGCGTTGAGGACGCCGAGGCCGCCCAGCTCGCCGATCGCGACCGCCGTGCCCGGGGACACGATCGCGTCGGTCGGGTGGGTGATCAGCGGGATCTCGAACCGGTAGGCGTCGATCTGCCACGCCGTCGAGACGTCCTTCGAGGACCGCGTCCTGCGGGAGGGGATGATCTCGACGTCGTCCAGCTCGTAGGCCCGCCTCGCGGTCCGGCCCATGCCGATCTCGACCAGATCGCGCACCTTGAGTAGTCCTTCCGTGGTGCCGGTTCGAACCAGTGGACCTTAGCTCACCGGCTGGTGTAGTTCGGCGCTTCGACGGTCATCGTGATGTCGTGCGGGTGGCTCTCCTTCAGGCCCGCCGCCGTGATGCGCACGAGCTGCTTGCCCTGGAGCTCCGGGATGGTCTTCGAGCCCGTGTAGCCCATGGCCATCCGCAGGCCGCCGACCAGCTGGTACGCCACCTGCTGGAGCGGGCCGCGGAACGGCGTGCGGCCCTCGATGCCCTCGGGCACCAGCTTGTCCTCGGACAGCACGTCGTCCTGGAAGTAGCGGTCCTTGGAGTAGGACTTGCTGTTGTCGCCGCGACCGCGCAGCGCCGCCAGCGAACCCATGCCGCGGTAGGTCTTGAACTGCTTGCCGTTGACCAGGACCACGTCGCCCGGCGCCTCGGCGGTGCCCGCGAGCAGGCTGCCCAGCATGACCACGCTCGCGCCGGCCGCGATGGCCTTGGCGATGTCGCCCGAGTACTGGATGCCGCCGTCGCCGATCACCGGCACGCCGGCCGGCGCGCACGCCAGGTTCGCCTCGTAGATCGCGCTGATCTGCGGCACGCCCACGCCCGCGACCACGCGCGTGGTGCAGATCGAGCCGGGGCCGACGCCGACCTTCACGCCGTCCGCGCCCGCGTCCACCAGGGCCTGCGCGCCGGCGCGGGTGGCGATGTTGCCGCCGACCACGTCCACCTCGTCGCCCAGCTCCTTCTTGACGCGGGCGACCATCTCCAGCACGTTGCGCTGGTGGCCGTGCGCGGTGTCCACCATCAGCACGTCCACGCCCGCCTCGGCCAGGGCCATCGCGCGGGTGAAGCTGTCCTCGCCGACGCCGATCGCGGCGGCGCACAGCAGCCGCCCGTCCGGGTCCTTCGAGGCGTTCGGGTACTGCTCGGTCTTGACGAAGTCCTTGACCGTGATCAGGCCGCGGATCTTGCCGTCGCCGTCCACGATCGGCAGCTTCTCGACCTTGTGGCGGCGCAGCAGGCCCAGCGCGGCCTCGGCGGACACGCCCACCTGGGCGGTCACCAGCGGGCCCTTCGTCATCACCTCGCTGACCTTGCGCGAGTGGTCCACCTCGAAGCGCATGTCGCGGTTGGTGATGATGCCCACGAGCTTGCCGTTCCCGTCGGTCACGGGCACGCCCGAGATCCGGTAGCGGGCGCACAGCTCGTCCACGTAACCGATGGTGTCGTCCGGCGAGCACGTCACCGGGTCGCTCACCATGCCCGCCTCGGAGCGCTTCACCGTCTCCACCTGCCGGGCCTGGTCCTCGACCGAGAGGTTGCGGTGGAGCACCCCGATGCCGCCCTGGCGGGCCATCGAGATCGCCATCCGCGCCTCGGTCACCGTGTCCATCGCGGCCGAGGCCAGCGGGATGCGCAGGGTGACGTTGCGCGAGAGGCGGGTGGTGGTGTCGACCGCACTCGGGATGATCTCCGATTCGGCGGGCAGCAGCAGTACGTCGTCGAAGGTCAGTCCCAGCATGGCGAACTTGGGCGGGACTCCGTCAGCGTTGAGCTCGCTGGTCATGGCGGCTGGCATGCCTTCCGTGGTGCGGTGATCCCGCCGCCGCGGATCGGGTTTCCACAGGCGGCGATGGGTTCAGCCCATGGTATCTGGACGTGGTCGGGGGTCCGCCCGGTACCGTGCGGGGTCGTGCCGCACGACGCGTTGCCACCAGACCCGTTCGCGGGCGACCCGGACGACCCCGCCCGGGCTCTCGGCGAACCCGAGCACGACCACGAGCACCCGCCCATGGACGACGCCGAACGCGCCGAACTGGTGGGCGACCTCAGCGACCTCGCCGTGTACCAGGCGCTGCTGGAACCCCGTGGGATCAGGGGGATCGTGGTGGATTGCGGCGAGTGCCAGGAGCCGCACTACCACGACTGGGCGCTGTTGAGGTCCAGCCTGGAGCAGCTCCTGGCCGACGGCCGGATGCGACCGCACGAGCCCGCGTACGACCCGGACCCCTCCGCCTACGTGAGCTGGGAGTACTGCCGCGGTTACGCGGACGGCGTCACCGCGGAGAGCGCCCGTTGAAGGTGTGACGAAGCCCGCCCCGGTTTCCCGGCGCGGGCTTGGTCACAGGTGCGGTCACTCCTGGGTGGCCGGGGTGTCGGCCGGCGCCTGGTCCCCGGAGTTCTGGGTCTCGCCGCGGGACTGGCCCTGGCCCGGCGACTCGCCCGAACTGGGCTGCGGTGGCGGTGGCTCCTCGCCGCCCGTGGAGGGCACCGGTTCCGTGGTGCTGACCGGCGGTGGCGGGGTCGTGGTCGTCGTGGTGGTCGGCTGGACCGCCGAGGGCGGGTTGCTCGGCGCGCGCTGCGTCGTCGTCGACGTGGGGGAGGCGACCGGTGACGGCGTGGCCGTCGGCGTCGGCGTGGTGCTCTCCAGCTCCTGCTTGAGCGTCTCGTGCCGCTGGGTCAGGTCGTCGCGGCCGTCGTCGTCGGAGACCGACCGGAGGTACTCGCCCGCCTTGTCCAGGGCGACCTTGGCCTCGCGGTAGCGGCCCTCGCGCAGCGCGGTGCCCGCGTTGTCCAGGTCGGTGCGGACCGCCACGGCGGCCTCGACCGACCGCGCGTGGTCGGAGTAGAGGACCCTGGTCAGGCCCCAGAGGGCGTCACCCGGCTCGGCGTCGCGGGCGACCAGGCTGACCCCGGTGAACGCGATGGCCAGCACGGCGGCGGCGCTCGCGAGGGGGATGAGGTAGCGGTGCCTGCTGCGCGGCTGGGGTCGGGCCGCGGCGATCGTCGCCACGGCGGTGTCGGTGTCGACCAGCTCGCCCACCGGGCGGCTGTCCACCTCGCGCCGCCAGGCCAGCAGCAGCGCGTTCAGCTCGTCGTCGACGAGGGAATCGGCCTGCTCCGGGTTCCTCCCGCCCAGTGCGTCGAGCAGCGCGTCGTCAGCCCGGATGCCCGCGAGGTCGTCACCCGGTTCGACCAGGGCGTCATCAGGCTGCGGCGGTCTTTCCTCTCGTCCGCGCACGACTTCTCCGTTGCCCTTCTCGTGCTGGTCAGCCACTCAGACCACCTCCTCCGCCGCCAACGTCTTGCGGAGGCGGGCCAAAGCCCGGTGCTGCGCCACCCGTACCGCGCCCGGCGTGGAGCCGACCGCGTCGGCGGTCTCCTCGGCCGACAGGCCGACGACCACCCTGAGCAGCAGGATCTCCCGCTGCTTCTCCGGAAGGACTTTCAGGAGCGCGGCCATCCGGCCCGACAGCTCACCCTGCATGGCACGCTGCTCGGGACCGGCCTCCGTCTCGGGGGCGTCCGGCACCTCCGGGACCGGTTCGGACCGGTTCCGGGCGGCTGAGCGATGCGCGTCGGCCACCTTGTGCGCGGCGATCCCGTAGACGAACGCCAAGAACGGCCGACCCTGGTCGCGATAGCTGGGCAGGGCCGTCAGCACCGCGAGACACACCTCCTGGGCCACGTCGTCCGCCGAAGCGAAGGACCTCTCCTGCCTTCCGACTCGGGCGCGGCAGTACCGCACCACCAGAGGGCGGATGGATGCCAGGAGCCGCTCGATCGCGTGGCGGTCGCCATCGACGGCCGCGCCCACTTCGGCGTCCAGTCCGTCCCCCAAGTTGGTCATCGCAGACAGCAGCCCTGGTGTTACGCATAGGCGTATCGACAAAGAACAGCACGGGACGGCCGACGTCGCCCGTACCGGTGACGCTTACGGTACCGGTCTTCCGGCCCCGTGTTGCGCAATGGGCGAGAAGAGGCCCGTGACCTGCCGACACGCCGCGGACGGCGAGCCGGCCCGGCGACGGTGACGTCGGCCGGGCCGGCAAGAGGTAAGGAGCGTCGGCGTGAACCGCCTCACCCGTCTCAGCGGGTTCAGGAGACGAGGCCGCGCCGGAAGCCGTGCGCGACGGCCTGCGCGCGGTCGCGCACGCCGAGCTTGCGGAACAGCCGGCGGGCGTGCGTCTTCACCGTGTCCTCCGAGAGGTACAGCTCACGCCCGATCTGCCCGTTGCTCTTGCCCTGGCTCATGCCCCGCAGCACCTGCAGCTCGCGCTCGGTGAGCTGCACGCCCGGGTCGGACGGCTGGCGCGGCGCGGGCACGCTGGTGCTCGCGAGCGTGTGCGCCAGCGCGGCGACCAGCTCGGGGCGCGAGGCGTCCCAGCGGAGGTAGCCGCGGGCGCCGCCGGCGATCGCGGCGGCGATGCTGCCCGCGTCGTCCGGTGCGCCGAAGACGATGACGTTGGCCTGCGGGTTGGCCGAGACGAGTCGCCGGGTCGCTTCGACCCCGGTCGGGACGGCGCGCTGGGTACCAACCAGTACGACGTCGACCGGCTGCCGAGAGAACCGAGCCAACAACTCGTCACCGTGCGCTACGCAGTCGATGCGGCTAACCCCGGGGACAGCCGACATCACACGGGTGAGACCCTCCCGCACACTGCGCCGGTCGTCGCAAATAAGGACCGTGGTCACGGGGACTCCTTCCTGCAGCCGAGTGACGTTCCACATCCCCTATCGGACGCTAGGGGCCGGACCTTGACACGATCCGGTGCTTAATCCGTCAAGAAGTTCGTCTCAGGGTCTGCGTTCGGGGGTTCCCCGGAACGGAGCAGCGCAGTCGGGATCCACGGCGATTGCCGGGCCAGTCGTCGGCTGATCGGATCAGCTCTCCGTAACACGCAGCTCAGAGCGTTTTGGGTTCGTTCCTTCACGTTCTGGCCGACCGCAAAAGTGCGGTTTTCCTGCGCGTTTGCGAGCACGAGCGCCGTCGGCCAGATCAACGAGAAGAGGCCCCGCCGGTCAGTGTGATTTAGATCACACCGGAGGAGATCTAGCCCCCGATCGAGGTCGACGGGCGTCCCGAGGACCACCAGGACGGTCCCCAGCACGAGGTCGGACTTGAGGACGTGCCGCGTCGCGCCCGCCTCCCTCGCGAGCGCCGCGGCCCGTTCGGCGGGCTCGACCGCGCGCTCCGCGTGACCGTCCGCCAACTCGATCTCGGCGGCCACCCACTGGTGGCGCACCCGGCTCCGCCAACCGAGCGCCTCGACCCGCCCGTGCACCCTCCGGGCCTCACCCACCCGTCCGGCGCCCACCGCGTCGGCCGCGAGCCCCAACAACGCGTCCGCGACCGCCCCCGCGACATCCACCCCGTCCGAATCGACCCCCCTCCCCCTCTTCTCTCCCTCCCTCTTCTCTCCCTCCCTCTTCTCCCTACCTCTCTCCTCCCTCCCCCTCTCCTCCTCCGCCAACCCCAACGCCACCGCGTCCAGCTTCCGAGCCGCCGCGTGCCCACCCAGTTGGCGGCGGTGCGAGGCGAGCGTCGAGGCGGCCAACGACCCGAACAGCCCACCGCCCTTGATCAACTCCCTCAGCACGGCAGCCGCCGCCGCGTAGTGCCCCTGCCCACCCAGCACCACCGCCGCCAGCCACCGCTCCTCGACCCCGCCCTCCCGAACGGCCGCCCACACCTCGGCCTCGGGCCGGTCCCCGAACGCAGCACGCCGAACATCCACCCCCTCATCCTCCGCCCCGCGAGCCACACCCCCAACCCCCGCGTGCCATGCCCTCCCCCCTCGCGTGTCATGCCCTCAGCCCCCGCGTGTCATGCCTTCAACCCCCGCGAGTCGTACGCCCAGACCCACCGTGTCGTACGCCCAGACCCACCGTGTCGTACGCCCAGACCCCCCGAGTTCAACGCTCAGAACGCGCGTGTCCTCCACTCAGGCACCGCGTGTCCTCCAGTCCGACACCGCGAACCGACCACCGGGTCAGCAGACGGCGCGTTCCACGGCGTCGGCGGCCGACGCGAGGTCGTCGATCCGCTCCGACGGCTGCGGCACCACGCCGCGCTCCCACCCGGGACCGCCGACGAAGACGCGGACCTGCTGGCGCGTCCGGGGCACCGCGACCACCACACCCGGATCGGCGTACCGCGGCAGCTGGGCCCACAGCACGACGGCGGCCGGCGCCGTCCGCCGAACCGCGGCGACCAGGGCTTCCAGCGGCAGGTCCGCACCCAGCTGACGTGCGCCGATCCCGCGTTGGGCCAGCACCGCCGCCAGCGGGTGGAGGGGCAGGTCGTGGCGCTCCCCCGGCGTGCAGGCCAGCAGCACCGGGCGGTGGTTGCGCGGCTCGGTCACGATCGGCGCGGCCCGGACCATCGCGGCCCGCACGCACTCCTCCAGCAGGCGCGACACCTCCAGGCCGGCGCCCGACTGCTCCCAGCGCGCGGTGACGGCGGCCATCACCGGGCGGATCACCTCGTCCCACGTCGCGACCACGCCGTCCGCCTCGACCGCGTCCGCGAGCAGCGACTGCACCGCCGCCGAGTCCATCGCCAACGCCGCCCGCCCCACGCCCCGGGCCCGCCGGTTGGCCGCGTGGAGACCGAGGCCGCGGCCCCCTGGTGACGGGCGCGAGTCCGGCGACCGGCGTGGCGCGGCGCGAGGGTCGGGCACGGGGGCGGAGAGGGCGTACTTGGCGGCTTCGGCGGACGACGCGCCGCGCAGCAGCGCCTGCTGCATCAGCTCCAGGCGGGCCACGTCGAGCGGCCCGTACTTGCGGTGTCGCCCGGTTGTGTGATCACCAGGTCCGAGGCCATAGCGCCGATCCCAAGTGCGCAGAGTAGCCGGCGCGACCCCCAGCCGACGGGCCACGGCGGCCACCGAGAGCGTCACGGAATGTGCGGGATCACCCTTCGCCCCAACGGTTTCCCGTTCGCCCTCGGGTGAGGTTCCGTCGTGATCGGCGGGGGTCGTCACGCTGACATGCTCCGTTCACCTGTTGTCACGGGCAACTCGTGGTTTGAACCACATCCGATCACCCATCGAATGAATTGACCGCTGTATGTCGTCCACCCCCTTGAACAAGCATTGACGCGGTTCTACGGTGGATCATCGTTAAGCCGAATGGAGCAGTGCACGTCAATGGGCCAAGGAGGCGGTCTCGATGGCGGACACCCGTAGGCTTCCCGGTCCCAACGCCGATCTGTGGGACTGGCAGATGCGCGGCTCGTGCCGCGGGATGGACAGCGCGTTCTTCTTCCACCCGGACGGTGAACGCGGACCGGCGCGGGCCCGACGGGAGGCGCGGGCCAAGGCCGTGTGCCTGTCGTGCCCGGTGCTGGAGATGTGTCGACGTCACGCCCTGGCGGTTCAGGAACCGTACGGGATATGGGGCGGGCTCTCGGAGTCGGAGCGGGACAGCATCATCAAAGCCCGCAAACGGCAACTGACACCCGCTTGACGCACGGCGCGCGGGAGGGGGGGCCCCACGGGGGGGCGCCCCACCGCGTTTTTTGTGGTGCCCCACATGTGGGTTAGCGGTGGCCGGCCGGAGGACACCCCCAGGCCGCCCCGCGGACACGCGGTGCCGGACTGGAGGACACGCGCGTTCCGAGCGTTGAACTCGGGGGGTCTGGGCGTACGACACGGCGGGTCTGGGCGTACGACTCGCGAGGGTTGAAGGCATGACACGCGGGGGGTGGGATGCGGAAGGGGCGGCACCCTGGTGGGTGCCGCCCCTTCCGGGTTGGCGGGTGTGAGCCGGTGGGTCAGTGGCCGTGGCCGTGACCGTGGCCGTGGCCGCCGGCAGCGGCGGGCTCCTCTTCCTTCTTCTCCACGACGGCGCTCTCCGTGGTGAGCACCATGCGGGCGATGGAAGCGGCGTTGGCGACCGCGGAGCGGGTCACCTTGACCGGGTCGATGATCCCGGCCTCCAGCAGGTCGCCGTAGGTCAGGGTGGCGGCGTTGAGGCCGAAGCCCCAGTCCTGCTCGCGCACCTTGTTGACCACGACCGCGCCCTCCAGGCCCGCGTTCGCGGCGATCCAGAACAGGGCCGAGCCGAGCGCCTCGCGCACGATCCCGACGCCCGTCGCCTCGTCACCGGTCAGGTCGAGACCGCCGTCGAGCACCTTGGAGGCGTGCACCAGCGCCGAACCGCCGCCGGGCACGATGCCCTCCTCCACCGCCGCCTTGGTCGCCGCGACGGCGTCCTCGATGCGGTGCTTGCGCTCCTTCAGCTCGGTCTCGGTGGCCGCGCCGACCTTGATCACCGCGATGCCGCCGGACAGCTTCGCCAGCCGCTCCTGGAGCTTCTCGCGGTCCCAGTCGGAGTCGGTGGCCTCGATCTCGCGGCGCAGCTGCTCGGCGCGCCCGGCCACGTCGGCCTTGGTGCCGCCGCCGTCGACGATCGTGGTGTCGTCCTTGGAGACCACGACGCGGCGGGCGCTGCCCAGCACGTCGAGACCGGCCTCGGACAGCTTCAGGCCCACCTCGGACGAGATGACCGTGGCACCCGTGACGACCGCGAGGTCGTCCAGGAACGCCTTGCGGCGGTCGCCGAAGTACGGCGCCTTGACCGCGACCACGCGCAGCGTCTTGCGCAGGGCGTTGACCACCAGGGTGGACAGCGCCTCGCCCTCGACGTCCTCGGCGATGATGACCAGCGGCTTGCCCGCCTCGGCCACCTTCTCCAGGATCGGCAGCAGGTCGGCCAGGGCCGAGATCTTCTCGCGGTGCAGCAGGATGCGGGCGTCCTCGAACACCGCCTCCTGCGCCTCCAGGTCGGTGGCGAAGTGCGCCGAGACGTAGCCCTTGTCGAACTGGACGCCCTCGGTGATCTGCAGCTCGGTGGCCAGCGTCGAGGACTCCTCGACGGTGATCACGCCGTCCTCGCCGACCTTCTCGATCGCCTCGCCGAGCAGGGCGCCGATGGACTCGTCGCGGGACGACACGGTGCCGACCTGCGCGATGTTGTCCCGGCCCTTGACCGGGGTGGCCTTCGCCTTGAGCGCGTCCACGACGGCGTCGGCGGCGGCCTGGATGCCGCGGCCGAGCGAGGTCGGGTTGGCGCCCGCGGCGACGTTGCGCAGACCGACCCGCACCATGGCCTGGGCCAGCACGGTCGCGGTCGTCGTGCCGTCGCCGGCCACGTCGTTGGTCTTGGTGGCCACGCTCTTGGCCAGCTGCGCGCCCAGGTTCTCGAACGCGTCTTCCAGCTCGATCTCGCGGGCGATGGTCACACCGTCGTTCGTGACCGTCGGCCCGCCGAACTTCTTGTCGAGCACCACGTGCCGGCCGCGCGGGCCCAGGGTCACCTTGACCGTGTCCGCCAGCTTGTTCACGCCGCGCTCAAGGGCCCGACGAGCGTCCTCGTCGAAGCTGATCTGCTTGGCCATACCTTCTACGCCTCTCTCAAGTGCGAAAACGCCCCGGGAAGCCCCGGTGATGGGGTCGCCGGGGCGCTTTGCGTGTCAGCCGAGCGTCAGTTGATGACGGCCAGCACGTCGCGGGCGGAGAGGATCAGGTACTCCTCGCCGTTGTACTTGACCTCGGTGCCGCCGTACTTCGAGTAGATGACGACGTCGCCGACAGCCACGTCCACCGGAACGCGGTTGCCCTTGTCGTCGATCCGGCCGGGGCCCACCGCGATGACCTTGCCCTCCTGGGGCTTCTCCTTCGCGGTGTCCGGGATCACGAGGCCGGAAGCGGTCGTGGTCTCGGCCTCGCTGGCCTGGACGACGATCTTGTCCTCGAGCGGCTTGATGTTCACGCTCACCGGGCTGACCTCCACGGTCGTCGAAAGCGTTGGCAGGTTGCGTTTACGGCTCCTGCCACCCCGCCGTCGCGGGGGTCGGGGCGGTTGCTGGTGCCGTGCATCTAGCACTCTACCCACGCGAGTGCCAACGCTTCAACGACCCCCCGGAACGTCCCGCGCGAAGTCGTCCACTCGTGTCACACCGACGTTCACCTGGTCGCCAACATCGTCGGGAACGGTGTCCAGCCATGACCTCGGTGACCCGACGTTCCCTGCTCATCGGCGGTGCGGCCCTCGCGACAGCGGGGGCGGGCCTCGCGACCACGGGTGCGGGCTTCGCGAAGCTCGACGACCCCTTCACCCTCGGCGTCGCCTCCGGTGACCCCAGCTCCGACGGCATGGTGCTGTGGACGCGGCTGGCGCCCAACCCCCTCAACGAGGACGGCCTCGGCGGTATGCCCAACCGGGTCGTCCCGGTGCACTGGGAGCTGGCCGAGGACGAGCGCTTCCGGCGCGTCGTGCGGCGCGGCGTGGAGGTGGCCCGCCCACAGAGCGGGCACAGCGTGCACGTGGAGACGTTCGGCCTGCGGCCCGGCCGCGAGTACTTCTACCGGTTCAAGGTCGGCTCGCACCTCTCCCCCGTCGGCCGCACCCGCACCACCCCCGAGCCGTGGGTGGTCGGGCAGGACCTGACCATGTGCTTCGCGTCGTGCTCGCACTACGGCGAGGGCTACTTCACCGCGTACCGGCGGCTCGCCGAGGACCACCCCGACGTGGTCCTCCACCTGGGCGACTACCAGTACGAGTACGCGGCCAAGGCGGCGGACGTGCGCACCGTGCTCGGCCCGGAGACCCGCACGCTGGCCGACTACCGGCTGCGCCACGCCCAGTACAAGACCGACGAGGACCTCCAGCTGGCGCACTCGGTGGCGCCGTGGGTGGTCGTGTGGGACGACCACGAGGTCGAGAACAACTGGGCCGACGAGGTCCCCGAGCAGCCCGACCCGAACTTCCCCGACCGGCGCGCGGCGGCGTTCCAGGCCTACTACGAGAACATGCCGCTGCGGCGCGGCGCCCGGCCCAACGGCATCGACATGCAGCTCTACCGGCGGGTCCAGTGGGGCGGCCTGGTCAACTTCCACATGCTGGACACCCGCCAGTACCGCGACGACCAGGCGTGCGGCGACGGCTGGAAGACCTGCGCCGAGGCCGGCACCCCCACCCGGACCATCACCGGCGCCGAGCAGGAGCGGTGGCTGCTCGACGGTTTCCGCCGGTCGCGGGCGCGCTGGGACGTGCTCGGCCAGCAGGTGTTCTTCGCCGAGCGCGACCGCAAGGACGGCTCGGAGAAGGAGCTGTCCATGGACTCCTGGGACGGCTACCTCGCGTCCCGCGACCGGGTGACGCGCGGTTGGGTGGACGCGAAGGTCCGCAACGCGGTCGTGCTCACCGGTGACGTGCACGCCGCCTACGCCGCCGACATCAAGGCGGACTGGAACGACCCGGCGTCGCGCACCGTCGGCACCGAGCTGGTGTGCACCTCGGTGACCTCCGGCGGCGACGGCAACGACACCTCCGACCAGGTGCAGCTGCGCAACAACCCGCACATCAAGCTGCACAGCAGGCGGCGCGGCTACGTGCGGACCAAGTTCACCGCGCGCGAGCTGCGGGCCGACTTCCGCTCGCTGCCGTACGTCCGCACGGCCGGGGCGCAGGCCACGACGCTGAAGTCGTTCGTCGTCGAGGACCGCAACCCCGGCCTGAACGAGGTCTAGGCGGTCGGGTGGCGGGTCGGCCGGCCGACCGACCCGCCACCCCGGTGGCTCAGCCGGTCGGCCGGTGGCCCCGGATCACGTTGATCAGCGAGGTCCAGCTGTCCCCGCCGTGCCCCGCCTCCAGGCCGCGGCGGTAGAGCGACTGGACCGCGCCGGGCAGCGCGGTGTCCAGGCCGGCGGCCTCGGTGGCGCCCACGACGTGGTCGGCCGTGGCGCCCATCATGGTGACGTTGGCCTGGTCGCCGGGGTGCTCGTCCGAGTCGATGCTGCGCACGACCTCGTCCAGGTACATGTCCAGCGAGCCGACCAGGTCCTTCAGGTAGGGCGCGAACCGCTCGGCGGTCACACCGGCCGAGCCGACCAGGGCGACGCCGTGCAGGATGCCCGCCAGCGCGGTCAGGAAGATGTCCAGCTGCGCCTGGTAGAACAGCTGGGCCAGGGTGTGGTCCTCGCCCAGGTACTCCGGCCTGCCGATGACCGCCAGGGTCTCCCGGTGGCGGTCGAACACCTCGCGCGGGCCGCTGTGGAACACGTACGCGCTCGGGTCGCCGACCAGCTCCGCCGGCACCATCACACCGCCGACGACCAGCTCGGCGCCCTGCTCGGCCAGCCACGCGGCGGCCTTGAGGGTCTTGTCCGGCGTGTCGGAGCTGAGGTTGACCACGACGCGACCGGCCAGGTCCGCGCCCCCCAGCACGGCGTACATCGCCTCGTAGTCGGTCAGGCTCAGGATCACGAGCCGGTTGGCCGCGACGGCCTCGGCGGCGGTCGCGGCGCGGGTCGCGCCCCTGGCCACCACGCCGTCGGCGCGGCTCGCGGTGCGGTTCCACACGGTGACCGGGTGGCCCTCGTCCAGGAACCGGTTGACCATCGCCTGCCCCATGGGGCCGAGGCCGATGAAGGTCAACGGGGTCTTGCTGCTCATGTGCGCTCACTCCTCGTCCGGGTGATCACCACGGTGCCCGCCCGCGCGCACGAAACCCTGGGGGTTCGCTGGGGGTCGTTGGCTACGGTGCCCCTCGTGCGGTTCGGGGTGTTGGGGGCGCTGGCGGTGTGGGCGCCGGCGGGTGAGCCGGTGCGGGTGCCGGAGGCCAAGGTGCGGCTGCTGCTGGCCGACCTGCTGGCGCACGAGGGGCGGCCGGTGTCGGTGGACCGGCTGGTGTTCGACCTGTGGGGCGACCGGCCGCCCGGGAGCCCGGTGAACACGCTCCAGACGAAGGTCTCCCAGCTCCGGCGGCTGCTGGGGCCGCTGGTCGTGCGCGAGCCGGCCGGGTACGCGGTGCGGGTGGACGCCGGCTCGCTGGACCTGCTGCGGTTCCGGGAGCTGGCGGCGGCCGGGCGGTTCGCGGAGGCGCTGGCGCTGTGGCGCGGTGAGCCGCTGGCCGAGTTCGCGGACGCGCCCTTCCGGGCGGGGCTGGTGGCCCGGTGGGAGGAGGAGCGGCTGGCGGTGGTGGAGCGGCTCGCCGAAATCGGGGCGGCGGGCGTCGGGCCGGTGGAGGTCGGGGCGGCGGGGGTCGACCTGGCGGCGGAGGTGGCGCGGTACCCGCTGCGGGAGCGGCTGCGCGGTGCGCACATGCGGGCGCTGTACCGGGCCGGGCGGCAGGCGGAGGCGCTGGAGAGCTACGCCGGGCTGCGGCGGTTGCTGGCGGAGGAACGCGGGTTGGAGCCGGGGCCCGAGCTGGCCGCGCTGCACCTGGCGATCCTGAACCAGGACCCGGCGCTGAACCAGGACCCGGCGCCGAACAGGGACCAGGCAGTCGGCCAGGGCCCGGTGCCGCTCACCGGCTTGCCCGGGTCGGGGGGCGGGGAGCCGGGGACGGGGCGCGGTCAGGTGCTCGCCGCGCCGCCCGCGTCCAACCTGCCCGTGGCGGTCACCGCCCTGGTCGGGCGGGACGAGGCGGTCCGGGAGCTGCGGGACCTGGTCGGCCGGGCGCGGCTGGTCACCCTCACCGGGCCCGGCGGGGTGGGCAAGACCAGCCTGGCCGTCGAGGTCGCGCGCGGGGTGGTGGCGGACGAGGTCTGGCTGGTCGAGCTGGCCGGCGCCGGTGACGGCGAGCAGGTGGTCGCGGCGGTCGCCGCCGTGCTGGGGGTCCGGGACGACGGCGACCGCCGGTTCGGCGACCCGGTCGACCGGGTCGTGGACGCGCTGCGGAACCGGGACGCGCTGCTCGTGCTGGACAACTGCGAGCGGTTGGTCGAGCCGGTGGCCGGGCTGGTGTCGCGGCTGCTGCGGACCGCGCCCCGGCTGCGGGTGCTGGCCACCAGCCAGGAGCCGCTGAACCTGGCCTTCGAGACCGTCTGGGCCGTCCCGCCGCTGGACGTGCCGAGCGCGGTCGAGCTGTTCGCGGCCCGGGCCGCCGCCGCCGCGCCCGGGTTCGCCCTCACCGAGGGGAACGCGCCGGTCGTGGCGGCCCTCTGCCGCCGGCTCGACGGGCTGCCGCTGGCGCTGGAGCTGGCCGCCACGCGGGTGCGCGGCCTGGGCCTCACCACCCTGCTCGACCGGCTGCGCGACCGGTTCCGGGTCCTGGCGGCCGGCCACCGGGACGCGCCCGCCAGGCACCGCACCCTGCGCGCCGTGATCGACTGGAGCTGGGACCTGCTCGACGACGCGGAGCGGGCGGTGCTGCGCCGGCTGTCCGCGCACGTCGACGGGTGCGCGTTGGACGCCGCCGAGGCCGTGTGCGCGGGTGACGGGGTCGCGGACGTGCCGGCCGCGCTGACCCGCCTGGTCGACCGGTCGCTGGTGGTCGCGCCCGAGCACATCGGCGTCCCCCGGTTCCGGCTGCTGGAGTCGGTGGCCGACTACGGCCGGGAGCGGCTGCGCGACGCGGGCGAGCTGGACGCCGTCCGCCTCCGGCACGCCGCGTTCTACCTCGACCTCGCCGAACGGGCCGACGCCGGCCTGCGCGGACCCGACCAGCTCGCGTGGCTGGACCGGCTCGACGCCGACGCGGCGAACCTGCGGGCCGCGTTCGAGGTGCTGGACGACGCGGGCTCGGCCCGGCTGGCGCGGGCGCTGACCTGGCACTGGTTCCTGCGCGGGCACCTGCGGGAGGCGCGCAGGCTGCTGACCGGCGACGACCCCGAAACGGTCGCCTGGCGCTCCGGGCTCGGGGTGCTCGCCGGCGAGGCGGTCGAGCCGGGCGCGGTGGAGGGCACCGCGCGGATCCGGGACCCGCTGCGGCGCGCGCGGGCGCGGTGGTTCCTCGGGTACGTGCTGGGCACGGCCGGGGACATGCACGGCGCCGAGCCGCTGACCGGGCAGGCCCTGGCGGCGTTCGAGGAGCTGGGCGACCGGTGGGGCGTGGCCGCCGCGCACGCCGACCTGGTGAGCCTGGTGCTGGCGCGTGGGCTGGTCGGACCGGCCCGGGAGTCGGCCGCGCGGTCCGCCGGCCTGTTCACCGAGCTGGGTGACCGGTGGGGGCTGCTGAAGTCGTCGTTCGGGCTGGGGATGCTCGCGGAGCTGGACGGCGACTACGCGCGTGCCGCCGCCGTGCACCAGGAGGGCCTGCGGGTGGCCGAGGAGCTGCGGTCATGGCCGGAGGTGTCGTACAAGCTGTCCTGGCTGGGGCGGGTCGCGCTGCTGGAGGGCGACCTCGCGGCAGCGCGCGACCTGCACGAAGGGGCGCGGCGGATCGCGGCGGAGCAGGGTTTCTCACCGGGCGAGGCGTACGCGGAGACGGGGTTGGCGCTGGGCGCGCGGCGGGAGGGCCTGCTGGACGAGGCCGAGGAGCGCTTGCGGCGCGTCCTGGCGTGGCACCGGCGGGTCGGTGGTGACCTGGCCTCCACGCTGGTGCTGGCCGAGCTGGGGTTCGTGGCGGAGCTGCGCGGGGACGCGGCGCGGGCGCTGGACCTCCAGGCGCGGGGTTTGGAGCTGGCCAGGCGGTCCGGCGACCCGCGGGCGGTCGCGCTGGGGCTGGAGGGCCTGGCCGGGGCGCGGGCGGTGGCGGGCGAACCGGCGGAGGCGGCCCGGCTGCTCGGCGCGGCGAGCGCGGCGCGCGACTCGGTCGGCGTGCCGCTGCCCGCGGCCGAGCGCGGTGACGTGGACCGGATCGCCGCCGCCGCCCGGGCCGCGCTGGGCCCGGACGGGTTCGCGGCGGCGTTCGACGCGGGGTACGCGGGCCGCCCCGGCGAAGCCGTGACCTCCCGCGCGGAGCCGTGACCTCCCGGGCGGACGGCGCGGTGGACGCCGCCCGGAAGAGAACCCGACCCGGAGGACCCGGCCTAGAGGACCTGGATCGTGCCGACGGGCAGGCCGGGCGTGGTGGACAGGTCCATCGGGGACGGCTTGGCCCCCGCCGCGACCAGGTGCGCGCCCAGCGCCGCGATCATCGCGCCGTTGTCCGTGCACAGCCGGGGCCGCGGCACGCGCAGCTCGATGCCCGCCTCGGCGCACCGCTCGGCGGCCAGGCCGGACAGCCGCGAGTTGGCCGCCACGCCACCGGAGATCACCAGGGTGTCCACGCCGAGGTCCTTGCACGCCCGGATCGCCTTGGCGGTCAGCACGTCCGCCACGGCCTCCTGGAACGACGCGGCCACGTCGGCCAGCGGGATCTCCTCGCCCGCCCGCTCCTGCCGCTCCACCCACCGGGCGACGGAGGTCTTCAGGCCGGAGAACGAGAAGTCGTACTTGGCGTCCCGGGGCCCGGTCAGGCCGCGCGGGAACGCGATCGCGCACCCGTTGCCCTGCTTGGCGAGCCTGTCGATGGGCGGACCCCCCGGGTAGGGCAGGTCGAGCAGCCGGGCGACCTTGTCGTACGCCTCGCCCGCCGCGTCGTCCACGGTGGACCCCAGCTCGGTGATCCGCTCGGCCAGGCCCTCGACCAGCAGCAGCTGCGAGTGGCCGCCGGACACCAGCAGCGCCACGCACCGCGCCGGCAGCGGGCCGTGCTGGAGGGTGTCCGCGGCGACGTGCCCGGCCAGGTGGTTGACGCCGTAGAGCGGCTTGTCCAGCGCCGCCGCGTAGGCCTTGGCCGCCGACACGCCGACCAGCAGCGCGCCCGCGAGGCCCGGACCCGCGGTGACCGCGATCGAGTGCACGTCGCGCAGCTCGACGCCCGCCTTCTCCACGGCCCGGCGCATGGTCGGGACCATGGCCTCCAGGTGGGCGCGCGAGGCGACCTCGGGCACGACGCCGCCGAAGCGGGCGTGCTCCTCGACGCTGGAGGCGACCTCGTCGGCGAGCAGTTCCATCGCCCCGTCCGGCCCGAGCCGGACGATGCCGACGCCGGTCTCGTCGCACGAGCTCTCGATACCGAGGATGAGCCGGTCAGTCACGGTTGGCGGGCCTTCCCATCGTGTACGCGTCGGCACCCGACGGCTGGTAGTAGCGGCGGCGCACGCCCAGGTGCTCGAAGCCGTGCGCCAGGTAGAGGTTGATCGCGGGCACGTTGTCCGTGCGGACCTCCAGGAACACCGGCAGCCCGGCCTCGTCGGCCTTGGCCAGCAGGGTGCGCAGCAGGGTCTTGCCGACGCCGCCGCCCTGGAAGCCCTTGTCCACGGCGAGCGTGTGCACGCTGGACTCGAAGTCGGTCAGGCCCAGGCCCGCGTAGCCGATCAGCTGCCCGTCGGAGTAGGCGCCGACGTAGAAGTTGCCGTTGTCCAGCTCGCTGTGGAAGGCCTGCTCGCTCCACGGGTCGTCGCCGGGGAACAGCTCCCGCTCGATCTCCGCGCACCGGGCGGCGTCCTCGTGCCGCAGCGGCGCGGTGGTGACGGTGCGGGCGCTCACGCCTTCGTCACCCGCTTGCGGCCGACCGGCTCGACCGCGTCGGGTCGGCGCAGGTAGAGCGGGGTGAGCGCGGCCGGGCGGGCGCCCGCGAGGAGCTCCTCGGCCGCCGCGGCGACCAGGGACGCGGGCGACGGGTAGCGGGCGCCGACCACCGGCAGGCCCAGCACGTCGGCGTACAGCTCGGCGCCCTCGCCCGTCGCGACGGCCACCGCGGGCAGCTTCGGCAGCACGTCGGCGGGCCGGTCCACGTGCGGGCCGTCGGTGCGGCGGCCGGCGGCGTCGTAGGCGGCCCAGTAGACCTCCTTGCGGCGCGCGTCCGTGGCCACGAGCAGCGGTTTGCCGGCTGTGGTGCCCAGCGCCAGGGCGTCCAGGGCGATGGCGTCCGGGGTCGGCACCGGGTAGACGGGCCGGTTGAGGGCCTGGCCGAGGGCGGCGGCGGTGACCAGGCCGACGCGCAGGCCGGTGAACGGGCCGGGGCCCGAGCCGCACACGATCGCGTCGAGGTCGGCCAACGACCTGCCCGCCTCCGCCAGCGCCTCCTGGAGGTGCGGGGTCAGCAGCTCGCCGTGCGCCTTCGGGTTCACCGTCACCCGCTGGGCGAGCGGGCGCGGTGCGCTGTCGGCGGTCAGTTCGACGACACCGGCGGTGACAGCGGGGGTGGCGGTGTCCAAGGCGAGCACGAGCACAACGAACAAGGATAGAGGTGAAGGGGGCCACACTTGCCTTGACGTCCACGTCAAGTCGGAGGATCGGCACGTGCGCATCGGTGAACTGGCGCGGCGAGGTGGCACCACCACCCGGGCGCTGCGCTACTACGAGTCCCTGGGCCTGCTGTCCGCGCGGCGGGACGCCCAGGGCCGGCGGGAGTACGACGAGGCCGACCTGCGGCTGGTGCGGGAGATCCGCTCGCTCACCGGCATCGGGTTCGCGCTGGAGGACACCCGCCCGTTCGTGCAGTGCCTGCGCGACGGCCACGAGAGCGGGGACGCGTGCCCGGCCTCGGTGGCCGTGTACCGGCGCAAGCTGGCTGAGCTGGACGAGTACGTCGCCAGGCTGACCGAGGCCCGGGACCGGGTGCGCGCGCAACTGGAGGAAGCCGAGCAGAGGAGCAGGCCGTGCGGGCGTTGACCGACGAGACGTTCACCGAGGCGGTGAGCACCGGGACGGTGCTGGTGGAGTTCCGGGCCGACTGGTGCCCGCCGTGCCGGATGCTGGAGCCGGTGCTGGCCGAGATCGACCGCGAGCTGGACGGGCTGGTGGTGGCGAAGCTCGACACGGACGCCAACCCGAGGACCGCCCGGGACCAGCGGATCATGTCCGCGCCGACGCTCCAGCTCTACAAGGACGGCGAGCTGGTCGCGGAGACCGTGGGCGCGCGGCCGAAGATGCAGCTGATGGCGTGGCTCGAACCACATCTGTGATGCGCGTGACGGTGGGGCCGGCCAAGGTAAAGGGATGCTGCTGCCCGCGCTGGCCTCGCCGTCGCCCAAGACCGCCCTGCGCTTCCCCGAGCGGGAGCTGACCTACGAGCAGTTGGCCGACGAAGCCCGTCGGGTGGCGTACGGGCTCAGGGGTCGCAAGCGCATCGCCGTGTGGGCCCGGTCCACGCCCGAGACCTGCGTGGCGATCGTGGGCGCGCTGCTGGCCGGGGTGCCGGTCGTGCCGCTCAACCCGAAGATCGGCGAGCGGGAGCTCGCCCACGTCCTGGGCGACAGCGAGCCCGACCTCGTGATCGACGACGAGCTGCCGTCCGGCCCGGCGGTCGACCTGCCCGAGCCGGACGGCGAGGCGCCCGCCCTGATCGTCTACACCAGCGGCACCACCGGGCCGCCCAAGGGCGTGGTCCTCCCCCGCCGCGCGCTGGCGTCCAACCTGGACGCGGTGGCCGAGGCGTGGGCCTGGACCGGGGACGACGTGGTCGTGCACGGCCTGCCGCTGTTCCACGTGCACGGGCTGGGGCTGGGGGTGCTCGGCGTGCTGCGGCGCGGCGGGACCGTGCACCACCTGGGGACCTTCACGGTGGCCGGTGCCGCGGCGGCGCTGGAGGCCGGCGGCACGGTCATGTTCGGCGTGCCCACCATGTACCACCGGGTCGTGAACGAGCCCGAGCACGCGGGGGCGTTCCGGCGCGCCCGGCTGCTGGTGTCCGGCTCGGCGCCGCTGCCCGCGGCGGTGCACCAGCGGGTCGAGGAGCTGACCGGCCTGCGCGTGGTCGAGCGCTACGGGATGACCGAGACGCTGATGATCACCAGCGTCCGCGCGGACGGCGACCGGCGGCCCGGCACGGTCGGCCTGCCGCTGCCCGGCGTGGAGGTGCGGGTCGTCGGGGACGAGCCGGGCGAGGTGGAGGTGCGCGGCCCGAACCTGTTCCTGGAGTACCTGAACCGCCCGGACGCCACCCGGGACGCCTTCCGCGACGGCTGGTTCCGCACCGGCGACCTGGCCGTGGTCGAGCCGGACGGCTACCTGCGGCTCGTCGGCCGCCGCGCCACCGACCTGATCAAGAGCGGCGGCTACAAGATCGGCGCGGGCGAGATCGAGAACGCGCTGCTGGAGCACCCGGCCGTGGCCGAGGTCGCGGTGACCGGCGAGCCCGACGACGACCTGGGCGAGCGGGTCGTGGCGTGGGTGGTGGCCCGGGGCGAGCCGGCCGCGCCGGAGGAGCTGGCCGACCACGTGGCGCGCCTGCTCGCGCCGCACAAGCGCCCGCGCGCGGTCCGCTACCTGGACGAGCTGCCTCGCAACGACATGGGCAAGGTCCTCAAGCGGGAACTGCGGTGACACCGCCCCGCCCGGACCTCCCGCGCCCGAACCCCCTGGGTTGGCCCGGCTACGAGGCCCAGCTGGCGCGGGCCCGGGCGCGGACCGGCGGCGCCGAGTCCGTGTCCTGGGCGCGGTCCCGGCGGGCCGTGGTGATCACCTTCGACTTCCGGTTCCTGGGCGGCTCGGTGGGCACGGCGACCGGCGCGCTGATCGAGGAGGCGTTCACCGAGGCGCGGTCGGCGCGCCTGCCGGTGGTGTCGCGGATCGCCACCGGCGGCAGCCGGCTGCAGGAGGGGATGCTGTCGCTGCGGCAGCTCCAGCGGGTGGCCCGGCTGTGCGCCCGGCACCGGGAGGCCGGGCTGCCGCACGTGTCCGTGCTGGGCGACCCCACCACCGGCGGCCTGTGGGCGTCGCTGGGCGCGGGCGCGGACTACGTCGTCGCGGTGGCGGGCGCGCAGGTCGGGTTCGCGGGCAGCAGGGTGCGGCCCGCCGACGACCCCGCCTACACCGCCGAGGGCCAGTTCGCGGCGGGCTCCGCCGACGTCGTGGTGCCCGGGGAGGAGGTCGGAGCGACCGTCCGGGCCGTCCTGGACCTGCTGACCCGCGGTGACGCGGCGCCCGCCGAGGTGCCGCGGGCCCTGGGCGCGCGCGACCTGCCGGTGTCCGGGTGGGACGCGGTGCTGCGGGCCCGCGCCCCGGGACGCCCGCGCGCCCGCGCCTACCTGGACGACTACTTCGACCACCGGGTGCCGGTCAGCGGCGACCGCGCGGGCGGCGTGGACCCCGGCGTGCTGTGCGGCATCGGCTCGCGGGGCGGGCGGTCCATCGCGTTCGCGGCGCAGACCGGCACGCCCACCACCCCGGCCGGGTTCCGCACCGCGACCCGCCTGGTCCGGCTGGCCGAGCGGTTCGCGCTGCCCGTGCTGACCCTGGTCGACACGCCCGGCGCGGCCAACGACGCGGCGGCCGAGCGGGCGGGGGTCGGGCCGGCCATCGCCGAGCTGTTCGCGACCGTGGCGCGGGCCCGCGTGCCGATCACCACCCTGGTCGTCGGCGAGGGCGGGTCCGGCGGCGCGCTGGCGCTGTCGTCGCCCGAGCACACGTGGATCGCGCCGGACGCCTTCTTCTCGGTGATCGCGCCCGAGTCGGCCGCCGCCGTCCTCAAGCGGTCGGACGTACCCGAGCTGGCCGACGACCTGCGGTTGCGGCCGCAGGACCTGGTCGAGCTGGGCGTGGTGCGCGGTATCGCGGAACCGGCGCCGGACGAGGACTCAGACCGGTAGCTCGCGGTCGGCCCACGCGCCGTGCGGGTGCAGGCTCGCGACCCGGACGTCGTCGTCCCGCCGCTCCAGGGTGATCAGCAGGTGGTCGGCGCTGAGCCGCTCGGCGACGCCCTCGCCCCACTCCACGGCCACCACCGCGTCCACCAGGTCGGTGTCGAGGTCCAGGTCGTCCAGCTCGTCGAGGTGCCCGCCGAGCCGGTAGGCGTCGACGTGCACCAGCGGCACGCCCCGGCCGCCCGGCGCGGGGTCGTGCACTCGCGCGATCACGAACGTCGGCGAGCTGACCCGGCCGGTCACGCCCAGACCCGCGGCCAGGCCGCGGACCAGCGCCGTCTTGCCCGCGCCCAGCGGCCCCGACAGCAGCACGAGGTCGCCGCCCCGCACCAGGCCACCCAGTCTGCGCCCGAACTCCTCGGTGTCCGCCACCTCGGGGAGCGTCACGCTCGTCGCCACCACGACCGCCTGCTTTCCGACCGTTCGGCGGCGCTGCGCCGAACCAGACCGACCAGGTGCCCGGTGACGAGGTCGGCCTGTTCCAACATGAGCATGTGGCCCGCGCCGGGCACGCGGACCAGTTCGCCGTGCGGCATCTCCTCGGCCATCCGCTCGGCGTGCGAGAACGGCGTCAGCTTGTCCGCGTCGCCGCTGATCACCAGCACCTCGCAGTGCCGCAGGCCGGCCAGCGCCTTGTAGCGGTTGTGCGTGCCCAGGGTCTCCAGGAACTCGGTGAGCACCCGCACCGGCACGCCGTTGATCATCTTCGCCATCAGGTCGACCAGCGACGGGCTGACGTGGTGGTCGCCGAACGCCAGCACCCGGATGCCGCTCCAGGTCAGCGTGGACGCCCGGCCGCGGACCCACTCGACCAGGCCGGGCTGGAGGCCGGCGATCCTGCCGACGCCCAGCGTCACCGGGTTGTACCGGGACAGCACCGACTTGGGCAGGCCCGCGCCGCCGACCGCGCCCGCCGCCGTGCCGACCAGCGCGACGCCGCGCACCCGGTCGGCGAACAGCTCGGGCCGCTGCTCGGCCAGCGCCATGATCGTCATGCCGCCCATGGAGTGCCCGACGAGCACCAGCGGGCCGTCGGGCGCGGTCACCCGGATCACCGCGTCGAGGTCGCGGGCGCACTGGTCGATGGTGCTGGAACCGGCGGGCGCGCGCCCCGAGCGGCCGTGGCTGCGCTGGTCGTAGAGGACCTGGCGGACGCGCGGCCCGGTCAGCGCCGCGAGGTCCCGGCGCTGGAAGTGCCAGCAGCGGCGGTCCAGGGCGAAGCCGTGCACGAGGACGACGGTCAGCTCCGGCGCGCCGCCGTCGTCCGGTTCGACCTCCTGCACCGACAGCGGCACGCCGTCGTCGGCGTCCACGGTGGACTCGCGGGTCGGGGGCAGCTCGCCCAGCGGCTCGTCGGCCAGCGGGTCGGCGGCGAGCCGGTCGTGCGAGACCTTCTTCTGGTTCGCGGCCACGCCCACCGCCACGCCGGTCGCCGCGGCCCCGAGCACGCCGCCCACCCACCCGGCGGCCTTCCACAGGGTGTTCACCGCCGCCCCCGGTAGGCGCGGGCGACCCGCGGCCGGTACATGCCGGTGACGATCTCGTAGTCGATGGTGCCGGTGGTGTCGGCCCACTCGCGGGCGGTCGGCTCGCCGTGCGCGCCCGACCCGAACAGCACCACCTCGTCGCCCTCGGTCACCGGGTCGTCGCCGCAGTCGACCACGACCTGGTCCATGCAGACGCGGCCGACGACCGGGTGCCTGCGGCCGTTCAGCCACACGTGCATCCGGTTGGACAGGGCGCGCGGCACGCCGTCGGCGTACCCGACGGGCACCAGGGCCAGGGTCGTGTCGGACTTGGCGGTCCAGGTCAGGCCGTAAGACACCGACTCGCCGGCCGGGACGCGCTTGGCGAGCGCGACCACCGAGCGGAACGTCATCACCGGGCGCAGGTCGGCCGGGACCGGCACCGGGTTGAGGCCGTAGATCGCGATACCCGGCCGGACCAGGTCGAAGTGCAGGTCGGGGCGGGTGAGCAGGGCGGCGGAGTTGGCCAGGTGGCGCCGCGGGTCGAGCCCGGCGGCCCGCGCCTCGCGGAAGGCGTCGTCGAAGCGCCCGGCCTGGGCGTCCGTGCCCGGGTGGCCCGGCTCGTCGGCCACGGCCAGGTGCGACCAGATCGCGTGGACCTCGACGTTCGGGGTGCGCGCGGCCCGCTCGACCAGCTCGGGCCAGTCGGCGGGCGGGCAGCCGTTGCGGGACAGCCCGGTGTCGATCTTCAGGTGGACGCGGGCGGTGCGGCCGGCCCGGCTCGCGGCGGCGGAGATCTCGTCGAGCTGCCGCACCGAGGACGCGGACAGGTCGACGCCCTGCTCGACGCCGGGCGCGTAGTCCGTGCCGGGCGGGTCGAGCCAGGCCAGGACCGGCGCGGTCAGGCCGTTCGCGCGCAGGTGGAGGGCCTCGGGGAGCGAGCACGAGCCGAGCCACGTGGCGCCCGCCTCCAGCGCGGCGCGGGCGACCTCCACGGCGCCGTGGCCGTACCCGTCGGCCTTCACCACCGCCATCGTGTCGGCGGCGGGCGCGAGGGCGTCGAGGTGGGCGACGTTGTGCCGGAGGTGGTCGAGGTCGATCACGACCTCAGCGCGAGGAGCAGCCATGACGCCGTTCATGGTGTCACAACGGCCCGGTCACAGCGGCCGGGCGGCGCGGATCGCGTCCGGCAGCGCGTCGAGGAGCGCCGACGCGGGGATCGGCGCGCCGTCCGAGGCCAGCTCGGCCGCGAGGACGTGCACCCTGGCCGCGCAGCCCGCCGCGAGCACCGGGTCCAGGCCGGCCGCGAGCAGCGCGCCCAGGATCCCCGACAGCACGTCGCCGGAGCCCGCGGTCGCCGCCCACGACGTGCGGGCGCGGTTGACCAGGGTCCGGCCGTCGGGCCCGGCGACCACCGTGGTGTGGCCCTTGAGCAGCACGACGGCGTCGAACTTCTCGGCGGCGCGGCGCGCGGCGGCCACCCGGTCGACGCCCACCGGGCCCGCCAGGCGCTCGTACTCGCGGTCGTGCGGGGTCAGCACCAGCGGCGCGTCGGGGTCGCGCGCGTCCCACAGGTCGGGGTTGTTGGCGAGCATGGTGATGGCGTCGGCGTCCGCGCACACCGGGACGCCCGCCTCCAGCACGCCGCGCAGCACCGCCTCCGCGGACAGGCCGGTGCCCAGCCCCGGGCCCACCACCCAGGACTGCACGCGGCCCGCGTCGGTGATCGAGCCCGTGCAGATGGCCTCGGGCCGGCGCGCCCGCACGTGGTCGGCGGCGGCGCCGGCGTAGCGGACCATGCCGGAGGTGGCCAGCACGGCCGCGCCGGTCGCCAGCACGGCCGCGCCCGGGTACGTGGCCGAGCCGGCGGCCACGCCCGTGACGCCCTGGGTGTACTTGTCGTCCCCGGGACCGGGCACCGGCCAGGCCGCGCCGACGTCGTCGAGGTCGAGTTCGAGCAGGTCGGGGCCGCCCAGCTCGGGGCCGAGGCCGAGGTCCACCAGCCGCACGTCGCCGCAGTCGGCCAGCGCGTGCACCGGTTTGAGGCAGCCGAACGTGACGGTGGTGTGCGCGCGCACGTGCGGCCCGTCGACCGCGCCGGTGTCGGGGTCGATCCCGCTGGGCAGGTCGACGGCCAGCACGGGCGCGTCCAGGCGCGCGACGTGCTCGGCGGCGTCCGGGCGCAGCGGGCCGCGGGCGGACAGGCCGACGATGCCGTCGACCGCGAGGTCCACCGGCGGCAGCTCGGCCACCACGCGGCCGCCGGCGCGCCGGAACGCGGCCAGGCCCTCCGCGTGCGCCCGCTCCGGCGACAGCAGCACGGCGAACACGGCCACCCCGCGCTTGCGCAGGTAGTAGCCCGCCCACAGGGCGTCGCCGCCGTTGTTGCCCGCGCCGACCAGCAGGCCGACGCGCCGCCTGCCGCCGAGCAGCTCCAGGGCGACCGACGCCACGCCGAACGCCGCCCGGCGCATCAGCGCGCCCGGCGGCGTCGCCGCCAGCACCCGTTCCTCAGCCGACCTGACCCGAGCTGTCGTCCACAGACCGCGCACGCCGACCAGCCTGCCCTACTCGACCGTGACGGACTTCGCGAGGTTGCGCGGCTTGTCCACGTCGTAGCCCCGGCTGCGGGCGATCTCCGCGGCCAGCACCTGCAGCGGGACGGTGGAGACCAGCGGCTGGAGCAGCGTCGGCACCGCGGGCACCTCGATCAGGTGATCCGCGAACGGGCGAACCGTCTCGTCACCCTCCTCGGCGATCACGATGGTGCGCGCGCCGCGGGCCTGGATCTCGGAGATGTTCGACACGAGCTTCGAGTGCAGCACCGCGCGCCCCTTGGGCGAGGGCATGACCACGACGACCGGCAGGTCCTCCTCGATCAGCGCGATCGGGCCGTGCTTCAGCTCGCCCGCCGCGAAGCCCTCGGCGTGCATGTACGCCAGCTCCTTGAGCTTGAGCGCGCCCTCCAGCGCCACCGGGTAGCCGACGTGGCGGCCGAGGAACAGCACGGCCTTGGAGTCGGCCAGCTCGCGGCCGAGCGCGCGGACCTGCTCGACGGTGCCCAGCACCTTCTGCACGGCCGCCGCGGCGCCTTCCAGCTCGTGGAACTCGCGGGCCACCTCGTCCGGGTACTTGGTGCCGCGCGCCTGCGCCAGGGCCAGGCCGACCAGGTAGTTCGCCGCGATCTGGGCGAGGAACGCCTTGGTGGACGCGACGCCGATCTCCGGGCCGGCGTGCGTGTAGAGCACCGCGTCGGACTCGCGCGGGATCTGCGCGCCGTTGGTGTTGCACACCGCCAGCACGCGGGCCTTCTGCGCGCGGGCGTGCCGCACGGCCTCCAGCGTGTCGGCGGTCTCGCCGGACTGGGAGACGGCGACCACGAGGGTGTCGCGGTCGAGCACCGGGTCGCGGTAGCGGAACTCGCTGGCCAGCTCGACCTCGACGGGCAGCCGCGTCCAGTGCTCGATGGCGTACTTGGCGACCAGGCCGGAGTGGTAGGCCGAGCCGCAGGCGACCACGAACACCTTGTCCACGTCGCGCAGGTCCTGGTCGGACAGCCGCTGCTCGTCCAGCACGATGCGACCGTCGGCGAAGTGCCCGCGCAGCGTGTTCGCCAGCGCCTCGGGCTGCTCCTCGATCTCCTTGAGCATGAAGTACTCGTGGCCGCCCTTCTCGGCGGCCGACAGGTCCCAGTTGACCGTGAACGGCTTGGCCGCGGCCTCCTCGCCGTCGAAGTCGGTCACGGTGTAGCCGTCGCGGTCGATCACCACGACCTGGTCCTGGCCCAGCTCGACGGCCTCGCGGGTGTGCTCGATGAACGCCGACACGTCGCTGGCCACGAACGTCTCGCCCTCGCCGACGCCGACCACCAGCGGCGAGGAGCGGCGGGCGGCCACGACCAGGTCCGGGTGCTCGGCGTGCGTGACCACGAGGGTGAACGCGCCCTCCAGGCGGCGGACCACGACGCGCACGCTGGCGACCAGGTCGCCCTTGGTGTCGCCCTCGTCGTAGGCGCGGGCGATCAGGTGCGCGGTGGTCTCGGTGTCGGTGTCGCTGGCCATCTCCACGCCGTCGGCCTCCAGCTCGGCGCGGAGGGCGGCGAAGTTCTCGATGATGCCGTTGTGGACGACCGCGACCCGGCCCGTCGCGTCGCGGTGGGGGTGCGAGTTGCGGTCGACCGGCGCGCCGTGGGTGGCCCAGCGGGTGTGGCCCATGCCGGCGGTGCCCGCGAAGGACTCGCGACCGACCTCGTCCAGCCGGGTCTCCAGGTTGCTCAGGCGGCCGGCCCGCCGTTCGACGGCCAGGCCGCCCTCGCCGTCCAGCACGGCGACGCCCGCCGAGTCGTAGCCCCGGTACTCCAGGCGCCGCAGGCCGTCGAGCACGACGTCCAGCGCCGGGCGGTGTCCCACATATCCCACGATTCCGCACACGCCGCACAGCGTAACCAGACCAGCGGGGCGATCTTCGAGGCCCACTCGCGACCGTTTCCGCAGGTCGGCCCCCTCTTTGGTTTAGACCAATCATGATGAGCGGCGATCGACTACCGTTCACGCGGTGAGCGGCTACTCGGCGAAGCAGGTGCTCGACCAGCTCAGCAGGCCAGGCGGGCACGCGGTGCTGCGCGGCGACCTCGCCCTCGTCGGCCTGCCCGGCCTCGTCTACACCCCCTCCTCCGGCCTGGGCCTGCCCGCCGTGGCCTTCGCCCACGGCTGGTTGCAGCCGGTCGAGCGGTACCGGGCGCTGCTGCGCCACCTGGCGTCGTGGGGCTTCGTGGCCGCCGCGCCGGGCACCCAGCGCGGGCCGCTGATGTCGGCGCGGCTGCTCGCCGGCAACCTGCGCACGACCCTCGACGTCTGCACCGGCGTGCGGCTCGGCGAGGGCGACATCAGCGTCGACCCGGAACGGCTGGCCGTGGCGGGCCACTCGATGGGCGGCGGCGCGGCGGTGCTGGCCGCGGCCGACGATGAGCGGGTGCGGGCGGTGGTGACGTTCGCCGCATCCGAGACCCGACCGTCCGCCCTGGACGCCGCGCGCCGGGTCTCGGTGCCCGGCCTGCACGTGGCGGCCGGCGCGGACCGCATCGCACCGCCCGTCGGGCACGCGGAGGCCATCGCCGAGGCGTGGCAGGGGCCGGTGCAGCTGAGGACGCTGCCCAAGGCGAGCCACCTCGGGTTCGCCGAGGGGCGGCACTGGAGCGAGCTGCTGCTGGACGGGAAGGGCGAGCGGGCGGCGCAGAAGTTCGCCAGGGCGCTGATCACGGCGTTCCTGCTGCGGGTGGTCAAGGGTGAGCGGCAGTGGGACGCGCTGCTGGACAGCGACGTGAAGGGCGCGGTGCTGGCCTACCAGCGGGGGCCGCTGGCGCGCAGCTGAGGTCCTGGTTGCCCCGGCCGGTGAGCCGTCGCCTGTGGACAACTCGGCCGCCGGCAGTGGATGGGTTGCGGTCGAGCCTCAGGTCAGCCGGCGTGCCTCAGGTCAGCCAGCTCTGGCCGCTCAGGTCGTCGTCGTCCTCGACCGGGGTCTGGCGGCGGTGCCTGGCGGCCGGGGGCGGCGGGGGTGGCTGGTGGACCACCGGGGACGGGGGTGGCGGGAGCGGGCGCGGTGGTGCCGTCCGCGGCGACGCCTCGTCGTCCTCCTCCGGGCCGAAGGCCAGTTCGCCCGCGCCTCGCTGCGGGCCGGGGGCCCACTGGGGCTGGCGCTGCGGCTTGTCGCCCTTCGCCGCGACCTGCTCGGCCTGGTCGCGCAACCGGTCGCGGTCGGCGGCGGCGCGGGCCTCGCGTTCCCGGGCCTCGGCGGCCAGGCGCTCCTGGTCCGCCCTGAGCGCGCCGGTGACCTCGGCGTTGGCCCGCCTGGCCGCCGCGACCTGCTCGTCGAACGCCGCCTGGACCTTCGGGTCCACCTCGATGACGCCCACCGCTACCGGCCTCCCTCGTCACCCAGGACGCCCTGCACCCGGCTGAGGTTCAGGTCGTCGTCGAACAGCGAGCCGGTGGTCCGCCACTGGCCGGGGCTGCGCTCGGTGTCGCCGCTCTGCTGCTGGCCGCCGCCCGCCATGCCGCCGCCCATCATCCCGCCGCCCATCATGCCGCCGCCGACGGGCTGGCCGCCCGGCTGGCCACCGTCCTGCATGGACGGCAGGGTCGCCGAGCCCGGCTGGCCCGCCTGGGAGGCGTTCGTGTCGGCCAGGCCCTGGTCGGCCGGGTCCGCGGTCGGGCCGCTCCACGGGTTGTCCCCGGTGCCCGAGCCGCCGAGGACCGAGTCGGCCGCGTTGAACGAGCTGTCGCCGAACATCGAGACGCCCGAGGCGCTGGTCGTGTCCGCGGACGACGACGGCGACGACGCGAACCCACCGTCGGGACCGGACTGGAACGGCTGGTTGAACGACTGGCCGAAGCCCGCCGACGGCGGTTCGGCGAAACCGGCGGGGGCGGCGAAACCGGCGGGGGCCGTGAAGCCGCCGGACGCGCTGTGGGCCGGGGCGGGGTTGGTCGGGGTCGGGGCCGGTTCCGCGAACGCCGGGGCCGCGGCGGGTTCCGTGAAGGCGGGCGCGGCGGCCGGTTCGGTGAAGGCGGGTGCGGCTTCCGTGAAGGCCGGGGCGGGCTCGGTGAAGGCCGGGGCGGCGCCCGGCTCGGTGAAGCCGATCGCGGGCTCCGGGCGGAAGGCGCCGTCGTCGGGCGCGGGCATGGTGGTGATCGGCTCCGCGCCGCCACCGACGCCGACGCCGACCTCGGGCATCGTGCGCACGTCGCCCGGTCCGCCGACCTCGCCGGGCACCGGCACCGCGCCCTCCAGGCCGGGGATGCGCGGCGTGCCCTCGGGCTCGTCCTCGCCGAACGCCACGCCGTACTCGTCGGGCGTGCCGTCGCCGTTGTCCACCGACAGGTTGATCTCGCCGGTCAGCGGGTCCACCTCGGCGGTGATCGACAGGCCGTCCACCTCGATCAGCGCCTTGCCGTCCTCACCCGCCCGGATCGGGGTGGCGCCGTCCGCACCGGTCGCGCCGCCGGCGATCGGACCGCCCTGCGCGGCGCCCGGCGTGGCGCCGGACATGACCGGCGTCGCACCGGCGAGCGCGGCGGCCCCGTTCTGGCCCAGCAGGGCGTTCACCGCGTCGGGGTTCTCGCTGAAGTCGACGTCGAAGGTCTTCGGCTCGCCGGTCGGCGTGTCCACGGTGATCTTCACGTGGCCGTCGGCGTCCGGCTCGGTGACCTTGATCTCGTTCTCGCCGTTGCGGATCGTGACGACCTCGGGCTCCTCCTCGCCCTTGAGGCCGTCCGGCTTCACGCCTTGGTCGTCGGGCTTGCCGTCCCCGTCGAGGTCGTCGGGCTTGCCGTCGCCGTCGGTGTCGCCCGGCACGTCCGGCTTGCCGTCGCCGTCCTTGTCGAACGGGTTCTCCGGCGGCTTGGGCATCTCCGCCTGCGGGCCGCCACCGCCACCGGGGGTGCCGCCACCACCGGGGGTGCCGCCACCGCCGGGCGTGCCACCACCGCCGGGGGTACCGCCACCACCGGGTGGCGTGCCGCCGCCGTCGGGCTGCCGGACCTTGTCCCGGCCGCCCTGGTCGCCGGTGAACGGCGGCGGGTCGCCGACCTTGCCGAACGGCTGGTCCTTGATCTGGGTGTCGAGCTGGCCGAACATCGTGTCGTAGGCGCCCTGGACACCGGTCTGCACGGTCTGGCAGTACCCGTCGAACGCCTGCTTCTTGCCGTCGAACTCCTCGCAGAGGGCCTTCAGCTTCTGCTTGGCCTCGTTGATGATCGCGTTGCGGGCGTCGCTGATCCAGTTGCCCCAGCCCAGGCCGGCGAGCATGCCCAGCGGCCCGCCGCAGATCGCGCCGAGCACCGCGCCGGTCAGCGGGCCGGGCACGCCGGAGAGCCAGTCGAGGATGCCGGCGTCGTTCTCGAAGATGTCGCCCTTGGCGTGCCGGATGGCCTGCTTGGCCTCGTCGACGGTCAGCCCGCCGCACTGCTCGGAGTACAGGTCGTGGACGTGCTGGGCGTACTCCTTGACCTGCTGCTGGATCGTGCTCGCGGCGGCCGTGATCGTGCCCGGGGCGCCCTTGACGTCCTGGATGAAGGTGCCCGCGGTGTTGAGGAACTTGCCGTTGTAGGCGTTGGCGGCGTTGGCCGCGTCGCCCTCCCAGGAGGCCAGCCCGTTCCACGCCGTGCCGAGGCCGTTCTCGTGGTTGTCCAGCTCGGCGACGGTCTTGTTGATCTTGTCGGCGTCCTCGCGGAACTTGCCGAGGTCGATCTCCCTGACCTCGTCGTAGTTCCGGTAGACGTAGGTCTTGAGGTCGGGCGCCTGGCCGCCGTGCCCGGCGAGCGGCGCGGCCTCCTGGTAGATCGGGATGAACTTCTCGAAGAACCGCAGGCCCGGCGCGCCGGCGTCGAGCAGCTCGTCGGACGTGCGGAAGTCGCCGGTCTCGTTCAGCACCTTCTGCGTGCTGCCGAGCTCGCGCTCCTCCTTGGCCTTGTTGACCAGGTCGTCGGCCTCGCCGCCCTCCACGGTCCAGTCGCCGTGCCGCGCCTCCTGGCCGACGTTGTAGGCGACGCTCGCGCCGCCGGTGACGGGGGCGAGCAGGATGCCGGCGCCGTGCTGGAGCAGCCCGGGGTCGTTCGGGACGTCGACGCCGTTCGCCTCGGCGTAGCGGCGGACGTCCTCCTCGCTCGCACCCGAGCCGGCGAGCGCGCGGACCAGTTCCTTCTTGGTCTCCGGCGTGACGTTCGGGTCGTCGAGGAGCTGCTTGATCTCGTTCTGGTCGGCCACCGCCGCTACCCCCTGAACTGGTCGGACGTGGCGGACTCGTTGCTCTCGTACGTCTTGGCCACGTCCTTCAGGCGCAGCGCGACGTTGGTCGCCTCACGCCCGAACGTCTCCATGCTCGCCTGGAGGCGGTCGAAGTACGACTTGTACTTCGTCTCGGTGCCGCGGAACTTCCGACCCACCTGGCCCGCGCCGACGGACGGGGTCACGGTGCTCTTCAGCTGCGTGATGTCCGCACCGTGGTCCTCGTACTGCTTGGCAACGCCCTGGAGCTCACCCGGCCCGACGCCGAAGCCTGCCATGCCTCCGCCTCCCCTCGTCCCCGGTCAGACGCGACCGCGCCCCTCCGGGTTCCGGGGACAAGGATCCCAGCACGGGCGGGCGGACAAGGGCCGTTCGGCCCAGCCGGTTGCCTTCGCGAAGCGGAACTCACCCCTGGCGGGGAGGTCAGGCGGGGTCGGAGCCGGCGGGCGCGCCCGGTCCGAGAGGCCCGGCAGCGGGCGCGCCCGATCCGCTGAACGCGGCAGCGGGCACACCCGGTCCGCGAGGCCCGGCAGCGGGCGCGCCCTCGCCTGCCGTCTTCAACCCGGTGCCGTCTTCAACCCGGTGCCGGCGCAGCGGGCTTCAGCGCACCGCGGAAACCACGCCCGCGAGCCGCTGGGCGGCGGACTCCGCCAACTCGTGCGTGGCGGCCTCCACCATCACCCGCACGAGCTGCTCGGTGCCCGACGGGCGCAGCAGGACCCGGCCGGTGTCGCCCAGCTCGGCCTCCACGTCGGCCACGGCGCTCTTCACCGCGGGGTCCTTGGCCACCGCCGCCTTGTCCGTCACCACGACGTTGACCAGCACCTGCGGCAGCCGGCGCATCACGCCCGCCAGCTCGGCCAGCGGCTTGCCGGTCTCGGCCACGCGCGCCATCAGGCGCAGCGCGGTCAGCAGGCCGTCGCCGGTGGTGGCGTGCGCGGGCAGCACCACGTGCCCGGACTGCTCGCCGCCCAGCGCGTACCCGCCCGCGCGCAGCTCCTCCAGCACGTACCGGTCGCCGACCGCGGTGGTCTTCAGCTCGACGCCCGCCTCGCGCATCGCGATGTGCAGGCCCAGGTTGCTCATGACGGTGGCGACCAGGGTGTTGTCGGTCAGCTCGCCCGAGTCCTTCATGGCCAGCGCGAGCACGGCCATGATCTGGTCGCCGTCCACGACCTCGCCGTTCGCGTCCACGGCCAGGCAGCGGTCCGCGTCGCCGTCGTGCGCGATGCCCAGGTCCGCGCCGTGCTCCAGCACCGCCGCGCGCACCTGGTCCAGGTGGGTGGAGCCACAGCCGTCGTTGATGTTCAGGCCGTCGGGGCTCGCGTGGATCTCGACCACCTCGGCGCCCGCGCGGCGGTAGGCGTCCGGCGCGGCCACCGACGCCGCGCCGTTGGCGCAGTCCACCACGACCTTCAGGCCCTCCAGGCGGTGCGGCGTCACCTTCAGCAGGTGCTGCACGTACTGGCCCTCGGCGTCCTCGACGTCGCGCACCCGGCCGACGCCCGCGCCGGTCGGGCGGTGGGGCCGCTCGCCCATCTTCTGCTCGATCTCGTCCTCCACGGCGTCGGGCAGCTTGTGCCCGCCCGCGGCGAAGAGCTTGATGCCGTTGTCGGGCATCGGGTTGTGCGAGGCGGAGATCATCACGCCGACGTCGGCGCCCAGCGCGGCCACCAGGTGCGCGACGGCCGGCGTGGGCAGCACACCCGCCCGCAGCACGTCGGCGCCCGCCGAGGTGAGGCCCGCCACCACGGCCGCCTCCAGCATCTCGCCACTGGCCCGCGGGTCGCGGCCGACCACCGCGACCGGGCGGTGCGAGCGGTCGTGCTCGGCCAGTACGCGGGCCGCCGAGGCGGCGATGGACAGCGCGAGTTCGGGGGTCAGCTCCCCGTTGGCGAGTCCGCGTACGCCGTCGGTGCCGAACAGCCGAGCCATGATCGCCGTGTCCTCCAGTGACGTGAACAACAAGGGGCGGAATGCACTGCGGGAGCAGCAGTTCGACGAAGAACTGACTGCTCCCGCAGGGTGGTGCTCGCTGGACCCGGAGGTCAGCGCTTGCTGTACTGAGGCGCCTTGCGGGCCTTCTTCAGACCGTACTTCTTCCGCTCCTTGACCCGGGGGTCGCGGGTGAGGAAGCCGGCCTTCTTCAGCACCGGGCGGTCCTCGGAGTCGACGGCGATCAGCGCGCGGGCGATCGCGAGGCGCAGCGCACCGGCCTGGCCGGTGGTGCCGCCGCCGCGCAGGTTCGCGATGACGTCGAAGGTCTCGGGCTTCTCGGTGGTCACCAGGGGCTCGCGGATGAGCTGCTGGTGCACCTTGTTCGGGAAGTACTGCTCCAGCGACTTCCCGTTCAGGGTGAACTTGCCGGTGCCCGGGACGAGCCGGACGCGGACGATGGCCTCCTTGCGGCGGCCAACGGTCTGCGCCAGGTGGTGAGCACCCGCGTTCAGGGTGTGGCGGACGACGGGCGCGGGCGCGTCCTCGGCCTCCACGGCCTCGCCGTCGATGTCCTCGGCCTCGACGGCGTCGGTCTCAACGGCCTCGTCCACGTCGGTCGTCTCGACGTCGGTCGTCTCGACCGCGTCGACGTCGGCGTCAGGGGTGGTCACGTCGATGTCCTCGGTCTGCTG
This sequence comes from Actinosynnema sp. NPDC059797, assembly GCF_042732085.1. Taxonomy (NCBI): domain Bacteria; kingdom Bacillati; phylum Actinomycetota; class Actinomycetes; order Pseudonocardiales; family Pseudonocardiaceae; genus Actinosynnema; species Actinosynnema sp. NPDC059797. The sequence continues at coordinate 12,803 of NZ_JBHWIE010000006.1, read as the reverse complement.
CGGCTCGGTCACTGGGCGACCTTCTTGATCTCGAACGGCTGCGGCTGCTGCGCAGCGTGCGGGTGGTTCGGGCCCGTGTAGACCTTGAGCTTGCCCGCCATGGCGCGGCCGAGGCGGTTCTTGGGCAGCATGCCCTTGATCGCCTTCTCGACCAGCCGGTCGGCACGGGTGTCGAGCACGTCGCCGAAGGACTGCTGGCGCAGGCCGCCCGGGAAGCCGGAGTGCCGGTACACGAACTCCTGGTCACGCTTCTTGCCGGTCAACGCGACCTTGTCCGCGTTGATGACGATGACGAAGTCACCGGTGTCAACGTGGGGTGCGTAAGTCGGCTTGTGCTTGCCGCGCAGCAGCGTCGCGGCCTGGGTGGCGAGCCGACCGAGCACCACGTCCTGGGCGTCGATCACGTGCCAGGCTCGGGTCACCTCGCCGGGCTTCGGGCTGTACGTGCGCACGGGTCTACCTCGTCGTCACTTGCGTCTGGGGTCATCGCGGCGGTTGCTCAGGCCAGAGACCCCAGGTGGGCAGAGGACCAGAACACAGGCACGCTACTGCGCACCGAGTACCGCACAACAACGTAAGAAGATACCGGGTGGGGTTGGGGCGGTCAAAACGGGCCCCGTCGAACGGGTTCCGACCTGCCTCGCGGAGCCGGTCCTGTGCCCCCGGTCACAGCTCCCGAGCGGTCCCGGAGGGCCCGAACCGCACCACGGCGGCGGACCGGACCCGGGCAGGCCGGACCGGGGCAGGTCGAACCCGAGCGGACCGGACCCGGGCGGGCTCGACCGACACCGGGCCGGCGGCGAGCCGGACCGGCAGCGGGCCGGACCGACGGCGGCCTGAACCGCCACCGGACCGACGGCGGGCGCACAGCGGGCACACAGAAGCGGGCCCCGGAACCGACGTCGAGTTCCGGGACCCGCGGTGGCGCCGTGCGCCGAGGGCGATCAGCCGCCCCAGCGCGAGGCGTTCTGCTGCTCGGCGGCCTGGTAGGCCTCGCCGGCCTGGAGGACGGCGGTCGCGATGCTGGCCAGCACCTGCTGGATGCCGGCGGCGGCCTCGTCCCACTCCTTCTGGCGGGCCTGGTACTCGGTGGACGCGCCACCGTCCCACTGGGCGATGAGCGGCGCGAGGCGGGACTTCAGGTTGTCCAGCTCGGACTGGACCTGGTTCGCCTGGCTCTGGATCGCGGAGCCCGCGTTCGACATTTCGCCGAAGCTGACCTTGATGCGGTTGGTGTCGACCATGATTCCCCTCTTAAAGGCAAGTCAGGAAGAAGCGAAAGCGGGTGGAGCGGAAGAACAGGAGAGCAGGAGTTGCCCCGGCGAATCAGCCGTTGAGGCGGTTGGCGATGCTCGACATCACCTGGTCCTGGTCCTGGTCCTGGGTGAGGTAGGTCGAGGCGGTGCCGCTCATCTGCTCGGCGATCTCCACCAGCGCGGTGTGCAGCTTCTGGGCGTCCGCGTTGAAGCGCTCCATCAGGTTGGTGAACGCCAGGGCGGCGCTACCGGACCACGCGCTGGACAGGCCCTCGACGGTGCCGGCGAGCTGCTTCAGGATGCCCTGAACAGACTCGTCGACGCTCATGATGTCCTCGGCGCCCTTGACCAGTTCGGCGTGTCCAGTCTGAAAGCCACTCATTGGGTGCGACCCCCTAGGTCTTCGCGTTCAGGCGTTCTTGGTTCGTACGCCTCTTCCGACGCAGACCTTGCCACGACCGGTTCCGCCCTGGCGCGTTTTTCCTCGAAGTAGTTGCTCTAGTAAACGTTTGAGGGAGCAAACGCGGTCAGTAGAGGATTCGCGCTTGCGAAAAGTCCTCGTCATCGCCGGTGTCCGGGGGGAGCTGACCACTCGGTCCGGCTACCGCGCGAGAACCCAGCGGAGTGACGGGCGGCACTGGATTTGCATTCGCGTCCGTTTGCTCTCGCGATTTCTCCCCTGCGGGGGTGAGCAGTTCGGCCGCGGGCGGCAACTGCTCCATCGGCAGGCCCCGGTGCTCGCGGAACCCGGTGGCGACGCGCCGGACGTCCGCCGACGTGGCCGCGTGCGCCCCGGGCCGCACCTCGCGGGCGCGGGCCCGCTCGGCCGACTCCCGGTTCCGCTCGCGCTGGGCCGCCGTCCTCGCGCCGGCGGCGGCCGCGGCCCGGCGGGCCCTGGTGACGGCGGCGTCGAGGTCCGCGCGGAACCTGGTCATGGCCTCCGGGATGCCGGTCATCGTCTTCCCCACGGGTTCAGCTGGTCACGGTCAGCGTGCGGACGACCTGCTCGCAGGCCGGGAGGACCCGTTCCCGCCCGTCCGCCGGGTACTGGCAGCCGACGCTGACCTGGAACGCGTCCTGGAACAGCACGTACCAGTCGATGGTCGTCGCGCCCGCCATCTCCCGGTAGTAAACGACATCCTTGCCCGCGAAGGTGGCGGAAGCGTCGAAATCGGACAGGTTGGCGCCCTGGTCGTACAGCGCGCGCAGCTCGTCCCGGGCCCGCTGCGGCTCCGCGGAGGAGTCGTAGGCGAGCTTCTGCTCCTGCACCGCGATGGCCTCCGGGCCCGACCCGCCGGGCGCGGGCTCCAGCAGCACCTTGCGGGTCTCGACCTGGCCGCCGGTCTGCTCCCAGCCCTCCGGCGCGGTGAAGCTGTAGTCGTACTGGGCGATCGCCTTGCCGCCCGTCGAGGTGGACGTGGGCGTGGTCGGTCCGGGCGTGCCGCCCTCGCCCCTGGTCAGCGCGTAGGCCACGGAACCGCCGATCGCGGCCAGCACGACCAGCGCGCCGACCACCACCAGCGGCGCCCGGCTCTTGCGCGGCGCGGGCGGTGGCGGCGGCGGGAAGTTCGCGGGGAACGCGGCCGGCGGCGGGGTGATCCGCCGGGTGAGCTTGCGGGTGCTGTCGTCGGTGATCCGCTGGGTGACGTCCTCGCGCGGCGGCAGGGCCCCGGTGCGCAGCGGGTCCACGACCACCGCCCGCAGCGCGCCCCGCGCCACCACGGTCTCCGGCTGGTCGATGCTCGTCGGCACCACACCGGACTGCTCCAGCACCAGCCGGGCCACCAGCGGTATCCGGCTCGACCCGCCGACCAGGAACACGCCCGCCAGCTCGCGCGGGTCGAGCCCGGCGTCGCGCACCGCGCCGACCACCAGCGCGGCGGCCCTGGTCAGCGGCGCGGCGACCAGGCGCTCCAGGTCCGCGCGGGTGACGTGCGCGTCGGGGAACGGCGGGGGCAGCGGCACGTCGGTGTAGGAGTGCCGGGACAGCGTCTCCTTGGCCCCGCGCACGTCCTGCCGCAGCACCCGGCGCTTGCGGCGGTCGGCCAGCTCCCGGCCCTCGACCAGCCCGCGCCACGCCTCCGGGTCGCCCGGCCCGACCAGCGAGCCGATGTGCTCCAGCAGCGCCTGGTCGACGTCCGCGCCGCCGAACCCGGGGTCGCCCTTGGCGGCCAGCACCCGGAACGCGCCGCCCCGCCGCACCACCACGCTCGCGTCCACCGTGCCGCCGCCGAGGTCGAGCACGGCGAGCGCCGCGCCGTCCGGCACGGCGTGGGTCGCGGAGTGGAACACGGCCGCCGCGACCGGCTCGGGCACCAGCCGGGTCTCCTGGGCCAGGCCCCGGGCCGCCTGGAGCAGCACGCGGGTCCGCGTCGCGCCCCAGTCCGCGGGGTGCGTGAGCACCAGCAGGTCGACCGGCGCGTTGCCGGCCACCCGGCGGGCCTCGCCCACCGCCCGCGCCAGCACGGCCCGCACCACGTCCGCCACCGGCAGCACGCTGGTGCCCAGCAGCAGTTCGCCCTCGTCGACCCGGCGCTTCGGGTGCGGCTCGTAGCGGGACGGGTCCACGGCCGCCTGGCGCTCGGCCTCCTGCCCGACGAACAGCGTGCCGTCCGCCGCGGCGAACACCGCCGACGACACGATCGGCTGACCGTCGACCACCACGACCTGCGGTTCCCGCCCGTTCGAGGACAGGGCGACGCAGGTGCTGGACGTGCCGAAGTCCACCGCCACGTGCAAGCTCATGCGCCATCCCCTCGTCCCGGCACCCGCGGGCACGCACATGCATACCCGATGGGGGAACGATCCGTCCCGACAGCACGGTGGCACCGCCTCGAACCACCCCACCGCGTCGCCCGCGGTGGCGAGGCCGGGCGGCTCCCGGGACGACCCGGTCGCCGACCCGCGCCTCCGGCGGGCCCGGCGCGGCGGGGCTCCCCCGTCACCCCAGCGCCCCCAGTTCCGCGCGCACCTCGTCCGCGTGCGGGTGGTGCAGCTCCTCGAACGCGACCAGCGCGTTGCGCAGCGCGTCGCGCGCCGCGCCCAGGTCGCCCAGCCGCCGGTGGGTCTCCCCCAGCTCGCGCCACCCGCCCGCCTCGTAGTACCGCTCGCCGATCCGCGCGAACAGGGCCACGGCGCGCCGCTGCCAGGTCACCGCGTCCGCCAGGCGCCCCAGCTCGCGGTGCGCGAGCCCGAGGTTCTCGGTCGCCGAGGCCTCGCCGGGCAGGTCGGTGATCGACCCGTACAGCCCGATCGCGGCCCGGGAGCACCGCACCGCCTCCTCGTGGTGCCCGAGCCGGTGGTGCAGGTAGCCGATCGCGGTGTACGCGCGGGCCTGCCCGGCGACGTGCCCCAGCTCCTGGAACAGCTCCAGCGCCCGCCGCTCCAGGGACAGGGCCGCGTCCGGCTCGGACCGCGCCACGCGCGTGCCCGCGAGGTTCACCAGCGCGTACGCCTCGGACGCCCGGTCGCCCGTCGCGCGGAACAGCTCCAGCGCCTTCCCGAGGTGCTCCTCGGCGTCGGCCCAGCGGCGCAGCAGGGTGTAGGCCCGGCCCAGGCCGCGGTGCATGTGCGCGCGACCGCGCGCGTCGCCCAGCCGCTCGGCGGCGGCCAGGCCGGTCAGGCACACCTCCGCCCACTCCGACCAGTGGCCGCTGGAGTGGAAGAACGTCGCCGTGCAGTGGGGGATCAGCCACGCGTGGTCGTCGCGCCCGTGCTCGACCGCGTACCCGACCGCCGCGACCAGCGTGCGCAGCTCGGCCCGGCACCAGTCGAGCGCCTCGGCGTGCGACCCGACCCGCTCGGGCACCACGCCCTCCGCCATCGGCGGCAGCTCCACCGGTTCCCGCTGGGGGTAGAGCACCCGGTCCACGTGCTCGGCGGTGTGCAGGAAGTGGTCGAGCATCCGGAGCCGGGCCGCGCGGAGCTCCTCCTCGGACAGCTCGGCCGCGGCGCGGTCGGCGGCGTAGGCGCGCAGCAGGTCGTGCGTCATGGCGCGGCCGGGCACCTCCTCGGTGACCAGGTGCGCCTGCACCAGCTCGACCACCGCCCGGCGCGCCTCGGGCAGCGGCAGCCCGGAGAGGCTCGCGGCGGCGGGCAGCGACAGCTCGGGGCACGTGCGCAGGCCCAGCGCCCGGAACACGCGCGCCGCCCGGTCGCTCAGGTGCTGGTAGGACCAGGACAGGACCTCGCGGACCGTGGTGAGCCGGTCGCCGGTGTCCAGGGCGTCCAGCGCGCCGTCGCCCTCCAGCTCGTCGGCCAGGGCGCCCAGCGACGCCGCGGGCTCGATCGCCGCGCGGGCCGCCACCACGGCCAGGGCGAGCGGCAGTCCCGCGCACCGGGCGACGAGCCGGTCCGCGGCGTCCGGCTCGGCCGCGGTCCGGTCGCCGCCCACGCCCGCCTCCAGCAGCTCGACCGCCTCGCCCGGGGTGAGCAGGTCCAGCCGGACCGGCCGGGCGCCCTCCCGCACGACCAGCCCGGTGAGCCGGTCGCGGCTGGTGGCCAGGACCAGGGACCCGGGCGAGCCGGGCAGCAGGGGCCGCACCTGGTCGGCGTCGCGGGCGTTGTCCAGCAGCACCAGGACCCGGCGGTCGGCGAGCAGGTCTCGGTACAGGGAGGCGCGCTCGTCCGCGCCGGCGGGGATCCGGGCGGCCGGCACGCCGAGCGCCTCCAGGAACCCGTGCAGCACCTCCGCGGGCGACGCCCGCCGCCCGGAGGGGTCGAACCCGCGCAGGTTCGCGTACAGCTGGCCGTCCGGGTAGCGGGGAGCGGCCAGGTGCGCCCAGCGCACCGCGAGCGCGCTCTTGCCGACGCCCGCCGTGCCGCTGATCACCGCGATGCGCGGTCCCCGCCCGGAGCGGACGGCGTCCAGCTCGGCCAGCGCCCTCCGCCTGCCGACGAACACGCGCGGCGGCACGGGGAGCTGGCGCGGCACGCGCGGCGGCGCGGCGGCCGGCCCGGCGCCCAGCACGTTCCGGTGCGACTGCCGCAGCGCCGGTCCGGGCTCGACGCCCAGCTCGTCGACCAGCCGCGAGCGCGCCTCCCGGTACGCGGCCAGCGCCTCCGCCCGCCGGCCCGCGGCGTCGAGCGCGGTCACCAGCCGCGCCCAGGAGCTCTCGCGCAGCGGGTGGCGCCGGGTCAGCTCGCGCAGCTCCGCCACCACCTCGCCGGCCCGCCCGGCGGCCAGGTCGTCGTCGACGCGCCGCTCCAGCACGTCCAGGCGCTCCTCCAGCAGCGGCTCGACCACCTCGCGGCGCAGCAGCTCCGACCGCACGTCCGACAGCGGCTCGCCCCGCCACACGGCGAGCGCGCCGGCGTGGTCGCCCGCACCGGCCAGCTCGCGGTAGCGGTGCAGGTCGAGGCTGCCCGGCGGCACGTCGGCGACGTAGCCCGCGTCCGCCGTGCGCACGACGTTCGCCTCGCCCAACGCCTGCCTCAGCCGGCGCACCACCATCTGCAACGTCGCCCTGGCCCGCCGCGGGTTCGGCGGCTCACCGTCCCACAACCACTCCACCAACCGGTCCGCCGACACCACCTCACCCGCGTGCAACAACAACGCCGCCAACAACACCCGACCACGCCCCGCCGGCAACGGCACCGACCGACCGTCGACCCGCACGCACAACGGACCCAGGACACCGAACTCGACCGCCACTGGCACCCCTCCCCCGGGACGCGCTCAGCCGAGCCGCGCCAGGCGGGCCCGGACGGCGTCCACGTCCGGGTAGCCCGTGGCGACGGCGATGTCCAGCGCGTGACCCAGGTGGACCCGGGCGGCGTCCGGGTCGCCCAGGTCCAGCAGCAGGTCGCTGTAGTGCAGGTGGGTGTGGAGCGCGGCCAGCCTGCCCATGTCCTCCACGCCGCCCGCGAAGATCGACTCGTAGGTGGCGGCGGCCTCGGCCCACCGCCCCGCGCGGTGGAGGACCTGCGCCACCGTCTCCCGCGCGTGCTTGACCGACCACATGCCGCTCGACCGCCGGTACAGCTCCACGGCCCGCTCGCCCACCGCCAGCGCCTGCTCGTGGTGGCCCGCCAGGCTCAGCGTCCCGGCGAGGTTGTTCAGCGCCACCGCCAGCCCCTCCTGGTTGCCCTGCGCCGTCCACAGCTCGACGACCCGCTCGCCGTGCCGGACGGCCTCGTCGTAGCGCCCGAGCGACTCGTGGGCGCCCGCGAGTTCGAGGCAGGTCGCCGCCGTGCCGTGCCCGTGCCCGATCTCCTCGCGGATCTCCAGCGCCAGGCCCAGCTCCGCCAGGGAGTCCTCGGGCCGGACGCGGCGGGTCATGCTGCCGAGCGTGTGCAGGGCCACCGCCTCGGCGAACCGGTTGCCGAGGTGGCGCGCCGAGGCCAGCGCGACCTCGTTCAGCGCCCGCCACTCGGCCCAGACGTAGTGGGTGTGCAGGTAGCTCCACATGGCGGCCGGGATCTGCCAGGCGTGCTCGTGCCACCCGCGCTCCGCGGCGAACGGGACCAGCACGCGCAGGTTCGGCATCTCGGAGCCGACCCACGCCATGGCCCGCCGCCGGTCCTCGAAGGACAGCAGGGGCACGGCGTCCGCGACCGGGGTGAGCGGGAGCTGCGTGCGGCTGCGGCGCGACACCCGGTCCGCGCGGTCCGCGTTGTGCAGGTAGAAGTCCAGCAGCCGGGTGACGGCCAGGCGCCGGTCCTCTTCGGACTCCTCGGTCGTCGCGCACGCCTCCGCGTGCAGCCGCAGCAGGTCGTGCAGGACGAACCGGCCCGGTCGCGGCTGCTCCAGCAGGTGCGCGCGCAGCAGCTCCGCCGACGCGCGGCGGGCCCCGTCGAGCCCCGTGCCGGTCAGCGCCGCCGCGGCCTCGGCGGTGAAGTCCCGGCACGGCGCCACGCCGAGCAGGCGGAACAGCCGCCGCGCCGACGGGGTCAGCGCCCGGTAGGACAGGTGGAACGTGACGCGCACCGCGGACGCCGGGTCGCCGGGGATCTCCAGGCCGGACAGCCGGTCTCCCGACTTCAGCGCCGCCACGCAGTCGGCCGCCGCGCCGCCCTCGGCGGCCATGGTCGCGGCGGCCACCCGCAGGGCCAGCGGCAGGCCGCCGCACACCTCCACCAGCTCGGCGGACGCGGCGGCCTCGGCGTCCACGCGCGCGGGCCCGAGGATGCGGCGCAGCAGGTCCAGCCCCTCGGCCGGGGCCAGCACGTCCAGGCGGACCAGCGCGGCGTCGTTGAGCGCGAGCAGCCCGCGCAGGTCGTTGCGGCCGGTGACCAGGACGAAGTTCCCCGGGCCGGACGGCAGCAGCGGGCGCACCTGCGCCACGTCGGCCGCGTTGTCCAGCACGACCAGGGCCCGCCGGTCGGCGAGCAGCGACCGGTACAGCGCGACCTGCTGGTCCAGCGCGGCGGGGATGCGCTCCGGCGGGGCGCCCAGCGCGCCGAGCAGGTGGGTCAGCGCCTGCCGCGGGGTCAGCGGCGGGGTGTCGTGGTCGAAGCCCCGGAGGTCGACGAACAGCCGGCCGTCGGGGAAGTCCGCGGCCCGGCGGTGCGCCCAGTGCACGGCCAGCGCGGTCTTGCCGAGCCCGCCCATGCCGGTGATCGCGACCACGCCGGCCGCGCGGGTGTCCGCGGCGAGCCGGTCCAGCGCGGCCAGCTCCGCCTGCCGCCCGGTGAAGCTGCGCACGTCCGCGGGGAGCTGCTGCGCCGCGGCCGGCGCCTGCCGCGGCGGCGCGACGGGCCGCGCGGCACGGGGCGCCGGGCCCGCGCCCAGCACCAGCCGGTGCAGCTCGCGCAGCTCCTCGCCCGGGTCGATGCCCAGCTCCTCGGCCAGCAGCTCGCGCACCTCGTGGTAGGCGGCGAGCGCCTCGGCGGTGCGGCCCGAGCGGTGCAGCGCCAGCACCAGCGCGCCCCAGAACCGCTCCCGCAGCGGGTGCCGCGCGGTGAGCGACCGCAGCTCGGGCACCAGCTCGGCGGACCGCCCCGCGTCGAGGTCCGCCGCGACCCGGCGCTCCAGCACCGCCAGCCGCTCCTCCAGCAGCGGCGCCACGTCGTCGCGGTGCAGCACGTCCGACCGCACGTCCGCCAGCGGCGCGCCGCGCCACAGCGCCAGCGCCTCGGCGAGCCCGCCGCGGGCCACCAGCTCGCGGAAGCGGTGCAGGTCCAGCGCGCCCGGCGGCACGTCGGCGGAGTACCCGCCCACGACGGTGCGCACGACGTTCGCCTCGCCCAGCGCCTGCCGCAGCCGGCGCACCACCATCTGCAGCGTGGCCTTGGCCCGCTCCGGCTTCGGCGCGCCGCCGTCCCACAGCCGGTCCACCAGCTCGTCGACCGTCACCTGCTCGTTCGCCCGCAGCAGCAGCGTGGCCAGCAGCACCCGCCCGCGGCCCGAGGGCACCGCGACCCGCTCGGCGCCGTGCCACACCTCCAGCGGCCCCAGCACGTTGAACCTGATCACGCCGCGACCACCCGCCGCCGCACGCGCGGTGGACCCGGGAGGCGCGAGCACCGGGCCGGGACCGAACCCGGCGCCGTGAACCGAACCACCATGTCCCTCCCCCTGGACCCGGACCAGCTTACGGCCGGTGGCGGGTCGTGCGCCCACAGTCAACCCGGCCAAGGACCCCCACCGTCCACAAAGGCGGGTCCCGGCGCGCGCCCCGTCACCGGACCGCGCCCGCGGCGCGCTCCAGCTCCGCCAGCCGGGCCCGCACCTCCTCCGCCCGCGGGTTGGCGTCGCGCTCCAGCACCTCCAGGGCGCGGCGCAGCGCCCCGACCGCGCCGGCCAGGTCGCCGGTCACCTCCAGCACCGTGGCCAGGTTGCCGAGCGTCAGCTCCTCCTGTCGGCTGCTCAGCAGGCCCTTGGGCGACGCGAGGATCTCGGTGAACTCCCGGATCGCCTCGTCGTACCGGCCCAACCCCAGGTAGATCACGCCCAGCGTGTCCCGGACCGAGGCCAGCACGTGCCGGTCGGACGGCCCGACCAGCTCCATGGCCTCCCGGTGGGCCTCCAGGGCCCGTTCGTACTCGCCCATGCGCGCGAGCGTGTCGGCGTAGTTGTTCAGCGTGACGAGCAGGATGCTCGTCTCGGGCGCGGCGCGGGCCAGCTCGATGGCCCGCAGGTGCAGGGCGACGGCCTCGTCGAACCGGCCGGCCAGCGCGCAGGTGGTCGCGGCCTGGGTGTGGCTCGACGCGACGCCCCGGATGTCGCCGACCTCCTCGCGCAGCCGCAGCGCCGCTTTGAACAGCGACAGCGCGCTGCCGTACTCGGAGCGGCTCTTGGCGATGCAGCCCAGCGTGTGCAGCGCGAGCGCTTCCGCGTACTTGTCGCCGAGCGAGCGGGCCGCGGCGAGCCCGATCTCGGTCAGGTCGGTCCACTGGGCGGAGTTCTGGCGCAGGTCGAGCAGGGGCCACATGGTGGCGGGCAGCTGCCAGGCGTGCTCCCGGTACCCCTCCCGCCCCGCCAGCCGGACCGCCTCGACCAGGTTCTGGTGCTCCTTGCGGTACCACTCGACGGCGGCCTCCCGGTCGGCGAACTCCAGCGGGCGCACGACCGGGTCCGCGGCGGTCAGCGGCAGCGGGGCCTGGCTCCGGGTCATCAGGGCCGTGGCCCGGTGGGCGGAGTGCAGGTAGAAGTCGAGCAGCCGGCGCACCGCGGCCCGCTGCTCGTCCTCGGTCTCGTGCTCGCACACCAGTTCCGTCGCGTACGCGCGCAGCAGGTCGTGCCAGTGGTACCGGCCGGGTTCGCGCGCCGCCAGCAGGTGCGCGCCGGTCAGCCGGCCGAGCAGCCGGCGCGCGACGCCGACCGGGACGCCCGCGAGGCTCGCCGCGGCCGGCGCGGTCAGGTCCGGCCCGTTGGCCAGGGAGAGCAGCCGGAACAGCCGGGCCGCGTCCGGGTCCAGGTGGCGGTAGGACCAGGACAGCGTCGTGCGCACGCTGGTCGCGTGGTCGCCCGTGTCCAGCGCGTCGAGCCGGGTGCACTCGTCGATCAGCTCGTCGGCCAGGGCGCGCAGCGACAGGCCGGGGTTCACCGCGGCGCGCGCCGCGACGACGTTGAGCGCGAGCGGCAGGCCGGCGCACCGGGCCACCAGCTCGTCGATGGCCCCCGCCTCCGCCGCCACGCGCCGGTCGCCGAGCCGCAGCTCCAGCAGGGCGATCGACTCGGCGTTGCCGAGCAGGCTGAGGGACAGCGGCGCCGCGCCCTCGGCGGCGACCAGGCCGGTGAGGTTGTCGCGGCTGGTGACCAGCACCGCGCAGCGCGGGCTGGCGGGCAGCAGGGGCCGCACCTGGTCGGCGTCGCGGGCGTTGTCCAGCAGCACCAGGACCCGGCGGTCGGCCAGCAGGCTGCGGTACATCGCGGCCATCTCGTCCACGCCCGACGGGATGCTCGCCGGTGACACCCCGAGGGCTTCGAGGAAGCCGCGCAACGCCGTGTCGGGTCCCACGGGTTCGCCGCTGACGTCGTAGCCGCGCAGGTTGACGTGCAGCTGCCCGTCGGGGAACCGGTCCGCCACCCGGTGCGCCCAGTGCACCGCCAGGGCGGTCTTGCCGACCCCGGCCGTGCCGTTGATCGCCGAGATCACCACGGTCCCGCCGGCCGCGGCCTCGTCCAACGCGCGCAGCGCGCCCTCCCGCCCGGTGAAGTAGGGCGGTGGCGCGGGCAGCTGCCGCGGGACCGCCGGGGTGCGCGGCGGGGGCTCGGCGGGCTCCGCGGGGTCGACGCTCAGCACCTGGCGGTGCGCCTCCCGCAGCGCCGGTCCGGGCTCGACGCCCAGCTCCTCGGCCAGGTGCGCGCGCACCTCCCGGTAGGCGGCCAACGCCTCGGCCTGCCGGTCCGACCGGTGCAGCGCGGTCATCAGCTGCGCCCAGAACCGCTCCCGCAGCGGGTGCGCGGTGGTGAGCGAGCGCAGCTCGGCCACCAGCTCGCGGGTCCGCCCGGCGGCGAGGTCGGCGTCGACGCGCCGCTCCAGCACGGACAGCCGCTCCTCCAGCAACGGCGCGACGCCCTGGCGGTGCAGCAGGTCCGACCGGACGTCCGCCAGCGGTTCGCCCCGCCACAGCGCCAGCGCCTCGGCGAACCGCCCGACCCGCACCAGGTCGCGGAACCGGTGCAGGTCCAGGCTCCCCGGCGGCACGTCCGCCAGGTAGCCCTCGGTCACCGTGCGCACCACGTTCGCCGGGCCCAGCGCCCGTCGCAGCCGCGTCACCACCATCTGCAACGTCGCCCTGGCCCGGGACGCGGTGGGCGGCGCGCCGTCCCACAGGCGGTCCACCAGCAGGTCGGTGGTCACCACCTCGTTGGCGCGCAGGAGCAGCGACGCGAGCAGGACCCGCGCGGCGCCGGCGGGGACGGGCACCACCCGGTCGTCGAACCGCACCTCCAGCGGTCCCAGCACACCGAAGCGCAGGTCGTTCACCCGACCAGCCCCCCGGGCCGGGCCGGCGGCGGGTCGGCGCCCCGCCCCGGCGTCCTCGAAGCCCGGGGCGGGGCGGCGCGCACGCCGCCCCGGTCGTCGGTGGCCGCGCGCACCACGTTGACCCGGAACAATTCTCTCGGTAACCGCATCATCAGCACGGGCAGCGTTACCC